>JACXUX010000015.1 GCA_014763725.1 Rhodobacterales bacterium | reverse complement strand
CGGGGTTGGCGCGGCGGATCGCGGCCACGAAATCGGTCAGCACCTCCAGCCCCTCATCCCGGGTGACGGGGCGTTCGCGCAGGCCCGTGACGGTCAGCGTGACCATGCGGTCCCGCACCGGCATCAGCGCACGCCAGTATTCGGCGGTGGCCTGGCCGCCGGGCAGCGGGCTGTCGTCGGTCAGCCACAGGGCAAAGACCCCGCCGCGGTCGGCGTCCAGCAGCCGCGCCTCGTCCACCCGCACCAGCGGGGCCTGGCCCGACCGGCTTAGCGCGGCGCGCCCGTCGGCCGATCGGAAGAAGGCGGTCAGCTCGGCCTCGGCCCCCGTCAGCGGCAGCGCGGTGCCCGGCAGGCCCACGGCCGCGGTCAGGATCGCCGGGTGCCGCGCCCGCCCGGTGAAGGCCGGCAGCGGGATGCCCGCCAGCCGCATCCCCTGGCAGGTGCCGATCAGGACAAAGCCCGGATCGGGCTGGTCCGACTGTTCGATGCAATAGCCCCGCGGCGCGGCCACGGTCACGCCGCGGGGCGTATCCCCGGACCCGGGCGGGCCCCCGGTCAGCAGGCAGCCGGAAAGGAAAAGCGCCGCTGACGCGGCGCCCCCCTTACTGATCCATGTAGACATGCCGTTCGGCCTTGGCGCCCGGATGCGTCACCGCCCCCCAGCGCGCCCCGCCCACCAGGCGCGCATATTTCCACAGCGCGCCCGCGGCATACTGGGTTTCGCGCGGCCCCGTCCAGGCGGCCCTGCGGGCGGCCAGTTCCGCATCGGTCAGCGCCACCGACAGTTCGCCCGTCAGGGCGTTGATGGTGATCATGTCGCCGTTCTGCAGCAGCGCGATCGGGCCGCCATGCGCGGCCTCGGGGCCGACATGGCCCACGCAGAAGCCGCGCGTCGCGCCCGAGAAGCGGCCATCGGTGATCAGCGCGACCTTCTTGCCCATGCCCTGGCCCGACAGCGCGGCGGTGGTGGCCAGCATCTCGCGCATGCCGGGGCCGCCGGCGGGGCCCTCGTTGCGGATGACCAGCACCTCGCCTTCGCGGTAGGTGCGGGCGCGGACGGCCTCGAACGCCTCTTCCTCGGAGTCGAAGACGCGGGCGGGGCCGGTGAAGACCTGCTCGGCCTCGGTCATGCCGGCGACCTTGACGATGGCACCATCGGGGGCAAGGTTGCCCTTCAGACCCACCACGCCGCCGGTGCGGGTGATCGGGGTTTCGACGGGGTAGATCACGCGGCCGTCGGCCTGGCCGCGGATGTCCTCGAGGCTTTCGCCCATCGTCTTGCCGCTGGCGGTGATGCAGTCCAGATGCAGCAGGCCGGCGCGGGCCAGTTCCTTCATCACCACCGGCACGCCGCCCACCTCATACAGGTCCTTGGCGACATATTTGCCGCCCGGCCGCAGGTCGACGAAATAGGGCGTGTCGCGCATGATGTCGGCCACGTCGAAGAGGTCGAAGTCGATCCCCGCCTCATGCGCGATGGCGGGCAGGTGCAGCGCGCCGTTGGTCGACCCGCCGGTGCAGGCCACCACGCGCGCGGCGTTTTCCAGCGACTTGCGGGTGACGATGTCGCGGGCGCGGATGTTCCTCTCGATCAGGGTCATCACGGCGACGCCGCTGGCCTCGCCATACTGGTCGCGCGATTCATAGGGCGCGGGGGCGCCGCTGGAATTCAGCAGCGCCAGCCCGATCGCCTCGGACACGCAGGCCATGGTGTTGGCGGTATACTGGGCGCCGCAGGCGCCCGAGGACGGGCAGGCCACCCGTTCCAGGATCGCCAGTTCCGCATCGGAATAGTTGCCGGCCTGGTGCTTGCCCACGGCCTCGAACACGTCCTGCACGGTCACGTCCTGGCAGTTCAGCCGCCCCGGCAGGATCGATCCGCCGTAGATGAAGACCGACGGCACGTTCAGCCGCACCATGGCCATCATCATGCCGGGCAGCGACTTGTCGCAGCCGGCCAGGCCCACCAGCGCGTCATAGCAATGGCCGCGCATCGTCAGTTCCACCGTGTCGGCGATGGCGTCGCGGCTGGCCAGCGACGACCGCATGCCTTCGTGCCCCATCGCGATGCCGTCGGTCACGGTGATGGTGGTGAATTCGCGCGGCGTGCCGCCGCCCTTCTTGACCCCCTGCTTGACGATCTGCGCCTGGCGGTTCAGCGCGATGTTGCAGGGCGCGGCCTCGTTCCAGCAGGTGGCCACGCCGACCCAGGGCTGGTGGATCTCTTCCTCGGTGATCCCCATGGCGTAGAAATAGCTGCGGTGCGGCGCGCGGGCGGGGCCCTCGGTCACATGGCGGCTGGGAAGCTTCGACTTGTCGAAACGCGGCTTGGTCATGGGTCCCCCCCCTTCGCACTGGCTTGGCCGCAGCATTAAGGCCCGCCCCCCGCCACGGCAAGGGGAACCGCCGCCTGCGGGCATGGACGGCGCGCGCCCCTGCGGGTATGACGGGCGGCATGGACAAGTCGCTGAACGTCATCCTCTACGAACCGGGGCGCCTCATGTATGTGACGACGCCCAAGTGCGGCTCGTCCAGCATGGTGAACCTGTTCCTGACCATGGCCGGGTTCGACCCCAAGGACCGCCAGATCCGCAAGCTGGCCTGGGCCGCATCGGCCGACGGGCGGCTGGCCGAACGCGGCCTGTCGATCCGCCAGGCCGACACCGCCGACATGCTGGCGATCCGGGCCGAACACCCCGACCACCGGCTGATGGCCAATATCCGCAACCCCTATGACCGGGTGCTGTCGAACTATTTCAACAAGCTGAACCGCTATACCAAGCGGTTCGACCGGCCGACCTACCGCTATGGCAAGCTGCGCCAGTTCCTGGAGGGGCCGAAAAGCTGGCCGCTGGTGGCGCGGGGCAATGCCTACATGCAGCGGCGGCTGGGGTTCCAGGCGCTGCTGGACGGTCTGGCCCGGCACGGGGTGGGGTTCGATGCGCATTATGCGCTGCAGTGCGAACTGCTGGCGCTGGACCGGCTGAAATACGACCGCCTGTTCCGGCTGGAAACGCTGGACGCCGATTTCCGCGATGCGATGGCCGAGGCCGGCCTGCCGGCCGAGGCGCTGGCCCGCCTGCGCGACATGCCGCGCAACAACCGCACCGAATACCGCGGCGACCAGGACCGGCTGCTGACGCCCGAGGCGCGCGCGATCATCGCCCGGCTTTATGCCGCGGATTTCGCGGCGCTGGGCTATCCGGTCTGACCGATGGCACAGGCGCTGCCGCGGGCCGAGACGCTGTTCGACCAGGGCGGCAGCCGCATCACGGCCTGGCGCGCGGCCCGGCCCGCGCGGGTGCTGGTGGTGGGGGTGGTGCCCGCCGCACCCGGCCCGGCCGAGGTGCTGGCGCTGGGCCAAGACGCGGCCCTGGTCGAGGAGGGCGAGGGAACCTTCCTGCAGGACCTGTCCTTCGACAGCGTGGCCGACCGGCTGGGGCCCTGGGCGCGCGACCATGACCGGGTGGTGCTGTGGGGGGGCAGTCTGGGCGGCTATGGCGCGCTGTTCTATGCCGGTGCGGTGGGCGGGCTGGCCGTGGCGCTGGCGCCGCGCTTTGCCCTGCATCCCTATCTGCAGCCGCATCTGGGCCCGCGCATCGCCCGGGATCTGGCCAGCCACACCCGCCGCCACCCCGAACTGGCCCAGGTGCCGGCCCCGCCGCACAGCCCGATCGTGATCTTCGACCCCGAGGAGGAGGCGGGCGCCGCCTTTGTCGCGCAGGTGCTGGCGCCCGCCTTCCCCCAGGCGCGCCTGGGGCTGCTGGCGGGGGCGGGGCATCGCGTGGGCCAGCTGCTGACCTATCAGGGGCTGCTGGCGCCCACGCTGACGGCGATCATCGACACCGGCCGGCTGCCGCCCATCCCCTTTGACCCCGCCGACCGGCCGCTGGCCGACCTGGCCCGGGCCGGGGCGGCGCTGGCCGCGGGCGATGCGCATCTGGCGCGGTCGCATCTGCTGCGCGCGGCGCGCGAACCCCACCGGGTCGAATTCCTGACCGCGCTGCGCCGCTGGGCCGAGGTCTCGGGCCAGCCCTTTCCGCCGCTCCCGCCGGAAACCCCGCGCCTGCGCCAGAAGGTCGCCCGCCGGATGCAGCCCGACCCCGCGCTGACGCCGGCACTGCGCCTGCTGGCCGCGGCCCAGCTGGAAGAGGCGCTGTGCAATTTCGACGCCGCGGCCCGGCTGGCGGCCCAGGCGCTGGCCGCCGATCCGCGCCTGGCCAAGGCCGCGCGGCTGGCTGCACGGGCCGAACGGCTGGCCCTGCTGATCCGGCGTCAGGACACGCCCGGCTGATTGCTTTCGCCGCCCCCGCGGCGTATCTCCCTAGCCGACCGCCGCGACCGAAGGGCCCTGCGATGAACTGGATCTCGAACTACGTCCGCCCGAAGATCAACTCGCTCTTCTCGCGACGCGAGGTGCCGGAAAACCTGTGGACCAAGTGCCCCGAATGCGGGACCATGCTGTTCCACCGGGAACTGTCGGACAACCTGAACGTCTGCACCAACTGCAACCACCACATGCCGATCAGCCCGCGCGCCCGCTTTGCCGCGCTGTTCGACGCCGGCGTGTTCACCGAGGTGAAGGTCCCCGACCCGCTGCCCGACCCGCTGCAGTTCCGCGACCAGAAGAAATACCCCGAACGGCTGAAGGCCGCGCAGAAGCAGACGGGCGAGAAAGAGGCGATGCTGGTGGCCGAGGGCGAGATGGGCCGCACCCCCATCGTCGCCGCGGCGCAGGACTTCAGCTTCATGGCCGGGTCGATGGGCATGTATGTGGGCAATGCCATCATCGCCGCCGCCCGCCGCGCGGTCGACCTGAAGCGCCCGCTGATCCTGTTTTCCGCCGCCGGCGGCGCGCGGATGCAGGAAGGCATCCTGTCGCTGCTGCAGATGCCGCGCACCACCGTGGCCGTCCAGATGCTGAAGGAGGCCGGCCTGCCCTATATCGTGGTGCTGACCCATCCCACCACCGGCGGGGTGACGGCCAGCTATGCCATGCTGGGCGACGTGCAGATCGCCGAACCCAATGCGCTGATCTGCTTTGCCGGCCCCCGCGTGATCGAACAGACGATCCGCGAAAAGCTGCCCGAGGGCTTTCAGCGCGCGGAATACCTGCTGGATCACGGCATGCTGGACCGGGTGACCCACCGCAAGGCGCTGCGCGACGAGCTGATCGCGATCACGCGGATGCTGATGGGGATGCCGCCCGCGGTGAAGGGCGACCTGCCGCCGCCGGCCGCCGAACCCGCCCCCGCCCCGGCCGAGGCCGCAACCGGGGCGCCGCAGGCGTGACGCCCGGCTCGGATGTCCTGCTGCAGCGCATGCTGGCGCTGCACCCCAAGGTCATCGACCTGTCGCTGGACCGGATGCACCGCATCCTGGCAGCGCTGGGCCACCCCGAACGCGCCATTCCGCCCGCGATCCACATCGCGGGCACCAACGGCAAGGGCAGCACCCAGGCGATGATCCGCGCCGGCCTCGAACAGGCCGGGTTCCGGGTGCATGCCTATACCTCGCCGCATCTGGCGCGGTTTCACGAACGCATCCGGGTGGCGGGCCACCTGATCGCCGAACCCGACCTGGCCGCGGTGCTGGACGAATGCCTGGCGGCCAACGGGCCCGACCCGATCACCTTCTTCGAAATCACCACCGCGGCGGCCTTCCTGGCCTTTGCCCGCACGCCCGCGGACTGGACGCTGCTCGAGGTCGGCCTGGGCGGGCGGCTGGACGCCACCAACGTGATCGACCGGCCGCGGCTGACCATCCTGACCCCGATCAGCCTGGACCATCAGCAATATCTGGGCGACACCGTCGCCGCCATCGCGGGCGAGAAGGCCGGCATCCTGAAGCGCGGCGTGCCCTGCGTGGTGGGCCCCCAGACCGAGGCCGCGATGGCGGTGATCGAGGATCGCGCCGCCCGGCTGGGCGTGCCCCTGCTGGCGCATGGCCAGCACTGGCAGGCGTGGGAGGAGCGCGGGCGCCTGATCTATCAGGATGAGACCGGCCTGCTGGACCTGCCCCTGCCCAACCTGCCCGGGCCGCACCAGATCGACAATGCCGGCGCCGCGATCGCCGCGCTGCGCCATCTGGGCCAGGATGGGGCCGCGGCCGAGGCGGCCGTCACCCGCGCCCACTGGCCCGCCCGGATGCAGCGGCTGCGGACGGGGCCGCTGGTCGATCTGGCGCCGGGGGTCGAGCTGTGGCTGGACGGCGGGCACAATCCGGCGGGCGGGCAGGCGGTGGCCGCCACGCTGGGGCGGATGGCCCCGCGGCCCACGCATCTGATCTGCGGCATGCTGGCCACCAAGGACGTGGCGGGCTTCATGGCGCCGCTGGCCGCCCATGCCGTCAGCCTGACCGCGGTGGACATCCCGGGCGAAAAGGCCACCCTGCCCGCCGCGGCCACGGCCGAGGCCGCGACCCGCGCGGGCCTGCCCGCCCGCATGGCAGGCAGCGTGGCCGAGGCGCTGGCCACCATCGCCGCCGCCGATCCGCGGGCGCGGGTGCTGATCTGCGGCTCGCTCTATCTGGCCGGCCAGGTGCTGCGCGAAACGGCTGAGCCATGCGCCCGCCGCATGGCGGATCTAGCGCGCGCATGGGTGGCGGGGACCTGTCGCCCGCCCCATCTCTGACCGGACGCGGTGACGACCCTTGTCCCGCCCCATGATCAGAGACAATACACCCATGACCCAGACCCTTCTTGCCGTGACCCGGCCCGCCGGCCTTGCCGCCACCTTCCGCGCGATCCGCGACGACCTTGCCCTGCGCGCCCGCCGCCGCGCCGCCTATCGCCGCACCTTGGCCGACCTGTCGGCCATGTCCGACCGCGATCTGGCCGACATCGGCATCGCCCGCTTCATGATCGAGGATATCGCAGCCGAGGCCGCAGCCCGCGCCTGACCCCCGGGGGTTCCGAATTTTCGCAGAAAATTCGGCCCCTGCCGCGCCGCGAACCTTCTGCGAAGGTTCGGCTCAGGCTCCCCAGCCGGCGCCCTGCATCTCGTGCAGGCGGCTGGCGGTGCGCTCGAACTCGAAGGCGCCCGCGCCTTCCATGTACAGCCGTTCGGGCACGTCGGCCGCGCTGGCGATCAGCCGCACCCGCGCCTCGTAGAGCGCATCGATCAGCGTGACGAAGCGCTTGGCCTCGTTGTAGTTGCCGGCCGAAAGCTGGGGGATGTCCTCCAGGATCAGCACCCGCACCGCGCCCGCGATCGCCAGATAGTCGGCCGGGCCCAGCGGACGGGCGCAAAGCTCCCAGAAGCTTGCCCGCCCCACGCCGCTGGCAAAGCGCGGCAGGTCCACCCGGCGGCCGTTCACCGTCAGCTGCAGCGGCTGGCCGGGCGCGCCCCCGGTCAGGTCGCGCCAGATCGCCTCGATCGCCGCGCCCGACCGGCCCGCAGGGTGGAAGTAGACCTGCGCCCCCTCCAGCCGGTGCTGGCGATAGTCGGTCGGGCTTTCCAGTTCGCGCACCACCAGCCGGTCCCGCAGCAGCGCGATGAAGGGCAGGAACAGCGCCCGGTTCAGCCCGTCCTTGTACAGATCCTCGGGCGGGCGGTTCGAGGTGGTGACCACCACCACCCCGGCGGCGAACAGTTTCTCGAACAGCCGGCCCACGATCATCGCATCGGTGATGTCGGTGATCTGCATCTCGTCCAGGCACAGGCAGCGCAGGTCGCGGATCAGCGCCTCGGCCACGGGTTGCAGCGCATCCTCGACCCCGCGTTGCCGGGCGGCGTGCAGGCCGTGATGCACCTCCTGCATGAAGGCGTGGAAATGCACCCGCCGCTTGGCCGCGATGTCCAGATGGGCCACGAACAGGTCCATCAGCATCGACTTGCCGCGCCCCACGCCCCCCCAGAGATACAGCCCCCCCGGCGCCGGCGGCGCCTTGAGGAAGAAGCCCGACAACAGCCCGCGCCGCTTGGCCGAATGCTCCTGCAGCCACTGGCGCAGATCGTTCAGCAGCGGCAGCACCGCATGCTGCGCGGGATCGGCGCGCAGCTCGCCCGCGGCCACGCGGGATTCGTAGATCTCGGTCAGGCTGGCACCCATGCGCGGCCAATTAGCGCAGCCGGCGCCCGCAGGAAAGCCGGCACGGCGGGCGCTGTGCATTTCCGCGCGCAGCGTTGTGCGGCGCATCTGGGGATTTGACGCCGCGCGGCCAAAGGATCACCTTGCGCCAACTGCCGGGAGAGCCCGATGACCGCCCAGACCCAGGCCAAGGCGCCGCTGATCACCCCCGTCCTTATCTCGGGCTGCATCATCCTGATGATCGGCTTTGCCGTGCGCGCCAGTTTCGGCGTGTTCCAGATCCCGATCGCGCAGGAATTCGGCTGGGCCCGGGCCGAGTTCAGCCTGGCCATCGCGATCCAGAACCTGGCCTGGGGCATCGGCCAGCCGATCTTCGGCGCGCTGGCCGAACGCTTCGGCGACCGGCGCGCCATCGTGGCGGGCGCGCTGGCCTATGCCGCGGGGCTGGTGCTGTCGTCGCTGGCCACCCAGCCCTGGCAGCACCAGATGCTGGAAATCATCGTGGGCTTCGGCATCGCGGGCACAGGGTTCGGCGTCATCCTGGCCGTGGTGGGCCGCGCCAGCAGCCCGGAAAACCGCAGCCTGGCGCTGGGCATCGCCACCGCGGCGGGGTCGGCGGGCCAGATCTTCGGCGCGCCCACGGCCGAGCTCTTGCTGGGCTACTTCCCCTGGCAGGGGGTCTTCGTGATCTTTGCCGGGGTGATCCTGGCCTCGCTGTTCGCGCTGCCCTTCATGCGCAGCCCCGCCCCCGCCACCCGGGCCGAGCTGGAGGAAAGCCTGGGCCAGGTGCTGGGCCGGGCCTTTCGCGACCCCAGCTATGTGCTGATCTTCCTGGGCTTCTTTTCCTGCGGCTATCAGCTGGCCTTCATCACCGCGCATTTCCCCGCCTTCGTGACCGAGATGTGCGGCCCGATCGACCCCAACGGGATGCTGGCCAGCCTGGGCATTTCGACCACCTCGGCGCTGGGGGCGGTGTCGATCGCGGCAATCGGGCTGGCCAATATCGCGGGCACCATCACCGCGGGCTGGCTGGGCAAGCACTATACCAAGAAATACCTGCTGGCGCTGATCTACACCGGGCGCATCATCGCCGCGGCGGCCTTCATCCTGCTGCCGATCACGCCGGCCTCGGTTCTGGTGTTCAGCCTGGTGATGGGGGTGCTGTGGCTGGCCACGGTGCCGCTGACCTCGGGGCTGGTCGCGCATCTCTACGGCATCCGCTACATGGGCACGCTTTACGGCTTTGTCTTCCTGTCGCACCAGATCGGCGGGTTCCTGGGCGTCTGGCTGGGCGGGCGGATGTATGACATCACCGGCGACTACACGCTGGTCTGGTGGATCGGCGTGGGGGTCGGCGCCTTTTCGGCCATCGTGCATCTGCCGGTGCGGGAACGCCCGGCGCTTGCGCAACCCGCCTAGAAAACAGGCGCCGCGCGAACTTTCACCCTTGCCCCCGCCGCACCCGCGCGGCACAAGGCAGCCCCGTCGGCAAGGGGGCCTGCAATGATCGCCGGAATTGCCAGCCTGGTTCTGGGCTATGTGCTGAGCCAGTTCTACCGCGCCTTCCTGGCGGTGCTGACGCCCGTGCTGTCGGCCGAGCTGGGGGCCAGTGCGGCCGATCTGGCGCGCGCCTCGGGGCTGTGGTTCCTGGCCTTTGCCGCGATGCAGATCCCCGTCGGCTGGGCGCTGGACCGCATCGGGCCGCGGCGCACGGCGGCGGGCCTGCTGACAGCGGCGGCCGCGGGGGCGGCGGTCTTTGCCACGGCCCAGGGCCCGGGCGCGGTGGCCTGGGCCATGGTGCTGATCGGGGTGGGCTGTTCGCCGGTGCTGATGGCCAGCTACTACATCTTTGCCCGCACCTATTCCCCGGTCGTGTTCGGCACGCTGGCGGGCGCGGTGGTCGGCATCGGGTCGCTGGGCAACATCGCCGGGTCGCTGCCGCTGGCCTGGGCGGCCGAGGCACTGGGCTGGCGCACCACGCTCTGGGCGCTGGCGGGGCTGACGCTGTCGGTGGCGGCGGCCATCGCGCTGATGGTGCGGGACCCCGAGCGGGTGGACACCGCCCAGGGCGGGTCGCTGCTTGACCTGCTGCGGCTGCCGGCGATGTGGCTGATCCTGCCGATGATGGCGGTGAACTATGCCCCCGCCGCAGGCCTGCGCGGGCTGTGGCTGGGCCCCTATTACACCGATGTCTTCGGCGCCGATGCCGCGGCGATCGGCACGGCGGGGCTGGCCATGGGGCTGGCGATGGTGGCGGGCAACTTCGCCTATGGCCCGCTGGACCGGCTGCTGGGCACGCGCAAGGGCGTGGTGCTGGCGGGCAACCTGCTGGGGGTGCTGTGCCTGCTGGCGCTGTGGGCGCAGCCTGCCATGGGCGGGCTGGCCACGCTGGCGCTGCTGATGGGGGTGGGGCTGTTCGGGTCGTCCTTTCCGATGATCATGGCGCATGGCCGGGCCTTCTTCCCGCGGCATCTGGTGGGGCGGGGCGTCACGCTGATGAACATGTTCGGCATCGGTTCGGTGGGCATCATGCAGGTGCTGACCGGTCGGGTGCATGGCGCGGTCGCCACCCCGCCGGCCGAGGCGCCCTATGCCGCGCTGTTCCTGTTCTTCGCGCTGACGCTGCTGGCGGGCTGCATCCTTTACGCCTTTGCGCCGGACCGGACGGACTAGGCCCTTCCCCTGCCCCTTCCTCTTGATCCAAATACCCATGACCCGGGCTGTCAGGGGCGCGCCGCATGATCGTTCATCCCGCCGAATTCGACGCACGCAAGGGCGCGGTCTTTGCCGCGCTGGCCCGGGTGGCCGGGGGGCGGCGGCGGCTGCCGTTCATCCCGCTGTCGTTCCATGACCACCCCGAAACCCCCGCCCGCGTGGCCGAGGCGCTGGCCCGCGCCAAGCGCCAGCCGACATCCGCCGCGGGCCGCTGGCTGAAGCGGCAGCTGATCCGCGGGCAATACAACTGGGCGCGGCGGTATTTCGCGCGCCACCCGGGGCATGTAGCCGTGGCATGGAACGGGCTGACGGGCAGCCGGCGCGCCTTCCTGATGGCGGCGCGGGATGCGGGGGCCGCGCGGCTGCATGCCGAACTGGCCCCCCTGCCCGGCCGCATCACGCTGGACCCCGCGGGCGTGAATGCCGAGGGGTCGGTCCCGCAGGTCGCCCACTTCTTCCGCGCCTGGGCCGCGGCCGATCCGGCGCGCCAGGGTCCGGGCTGGCGCGCGCTGGGGGCGGGGCTGGTCGCGCGCCCCTCGCGCCGGGCCGATGTGGGCCAGGCGGCGGGCGCGGCGCTGCCCGACGCGCCCTTTCTGTTCTGTCCGCTGCAGGTGCCGGGCGACAGCCAGGTGACGCTGTTTTCCGGCTGGTGCGGGGGCATGGCGGGGTTCCTGGCCGCGCTGGCCGCGGCCGCGCCGCATCTGCCGCCGGGCTGGCATCTGCGGATCAAGGAACACCCCTCGGCCCGCGCCAGCCTGGCCCCCGCGCTGGCCCCGCTGCTGGCCACCGGCCGCGCGGTGGTGGACAATGCCACCGACAGCTTTGCCCAGCTGGCGGCCAGCCGCGGCGTGGTCACGCTGAATTCCTCGATGGGGCTGCAGGCCTTCTTCCACGACCGGCCGGTGCTGGTGCTGGGGCGCGCCTTCTTTGCCCTGCCCGGGCTGGTCACGCCCATCGCCGACCAGGCGGCGCTGGACGCGGCCCTGGCCGACCCCGGCGCGCTGGGCTTTGACGCGGATCTGCGCGGCGCCTTTGTGGGCTGGCTGGGGGCGGACTATTACCCGCGCTTCGACTGGCCGGGCGGGCAGGCCGACCTGGACGCCTTTGCCGCCCGCCTGGCCGCGGCGCGCGCCCGCTGATCCCCCTTTCGCCCCCCGGGCCTTTGCGCTAATGGGGCGCGTCTATGCAAAGGAGACCCCCGATGGGCTACCGGGTTGTCGTCGCGGGTGCCACGGGCAACGTGGGCCGTGAAATGCTGAACATCCTCGCCGAGCGCGAGTTCCCGGTGGACGAGATCGCCGCGCTGGCGTCGCGCAAGTCGCTGGGCACCGAGGTCAGCTTTGGCGACAAGACCCTGAAGACCAAGGACCTGGACACCTTCGACTTCACCGGCTGGGACATCGCGCTGTTCGCCGTGGGGTCGGGCCCGACCAAGGAATACGCGCCGAAGGCGGCCGCGGCCGGCTGCGTGGTGATCGACAACTCGTCGCTCTACCGTTATGATCCGGACATCCCGCTGATCGTGCCCGAGGTGAACGCCGACGCGATCGTGGGCTATTCCCGGCGCAACATCATCGCCAACCCCAACTGTTCGACCGCGCAGATGGTCGTGGCGCTCAAGCCGCTGCACGACCGGGCGCGGATCAAGCGCGTGGTGGTGGCCACCTATCAGTCGGTCTCGGGCGCCGGCAAGGAAGGCATGGATGAGCTGTGGGACCAGACCAAGGCGGTCTACAACCCCACCGCCGAGGTGCCGCCCAGGAAGTTCCAGAAGCAGATCGCCTTCAACGTGATCCCGCAGATCGACGTCTTCATGGACAGTGGCGAGACCAAGGAAGAATGGAAGATGGTCGCCGAGACCAAGAAGATCCTCGACCCCCGCATCAAGGTGACCGCCACCTGCGTGCGCGTGCCGGTCTTCGTCGGCCATTCCGAGGCGATCAACATCGAGTTCGAGGATTTCCTCGACTGGGAGGAGGCGCAGGACATCCTGCGTGAGGCCCCGGGCGTCATGCTGGTCGACAAGCGCGAACCCGGCGGCTACATTACCCCGATCGAATGCGTGGGCGAATATGCCACCTATGTCAGCCGCGTGCGGCAGGACAGCACGGTGGACAACGGCCTGTCGCTGTGGTGCGTGTCCGACAACCTGCGCAAGGGCGCGGCCCTGAACGCGGTCCAGATCGCCGAGGTTCTGGGCGCCCGCTGCCTGAAGAAGGGCTGAGCCGCCCTTCCCACCTGTCCGGGCGGGCCGCGCAGGCCCGACTTTTGCTTGCCCCACGGGCGGCCCGGCGCCAGTATGAACCTGCCCTGACGGAGGTTCCGATGCGCCCTGCCCTGTTTCTGCCTGTCCTTGCGCTGACCCTGCTGGCCGCGCTGTCGGCCCGCGCCGACTGCCCCGCCCCTGCCGTGATCGACGCGCTGGCCGCCAACATCCTGGCCCGCCGCCCCGCCACCGCGCCCGAGGTGACGACGATGGCCGATGCGCTCTGTGCCCAGGGGCTGCTGGTCGACCGGCTGGCCGCGGCCTGGGGGGCGCCTGCGGGCTACAAGGCAGGGCTGACCTCGAAACCCGCGCAGGACGCCTTCGGCGTGACCGAACCCGTGCGCGGGGTGCTGTTTTCCGGCATGTTCCTGCCCGCAGGCAGCCGGGTGCCCGCGGCCTATGGCACCGTGCCGCGCTATGAATCCGACCTGATCGCCACCGTCGCCTCGGCCGAGGTGAATGCCGCCACCACCCCGGCCGAGGTGCTGGCCGCGCTGGACTCGGTCACCCCCTTTGTCGAGCTGGCCGATCTGGTCGTGGCCGATCCGCGCAGCCTGACGGGGCCCAGGATCACCGCGATCAACGTGGGCGCGCGGCTGGGCGTGCTGGGCGATCCGGTGCCCGCCACCGCGCCGGGCCTGCTGGAGGCGCTGGGCACCATGACCGTGACCGTGGCCGATGCGGGCGGCGCGGTGCTGGCGCAGGCGCCGGGCCAGGCGATCCTGGGCCATCCGCTGAACGCGGTGCTGTGGCTGCGCGCTGCGGGCGTGACCTTTGCCCCCGGCGACCGGATCAGCCTGGGGTCCTTCGGCCCGCTGATGACGCCCGCCGCGGGCCAGACCGTCACCGTGACCTGGGCCGGCCTGCCGGGCGACCCGCAGGTGACCCTGGGCTTCGACTGAGCCTCAGACCGGGACGAAGCCGCCGCGCGCCGGGTCGAACTGTTCCAGCGCGCCTTCGCCCGTGTCGGTCCACAGCCCGTGCAGCGTCAGCCGGTCATCCTCGACCGCATCCTGCACAAAGGGGAAGGTCATCAGGTTTTCCAGGCTGACCAGCACCGACCCCTTCTCCAGGGCCTGCAGGCGGGCCTCGTCGGGCAGGGCCGACACCCGGTGGAACCCGGGGCGCAGGATGTCCATCCAGCGGCCGACGAAGTTCGACTTCTCCTCCAGCGCGGGGGCATGGCCGGAACACATGTCGTGGCAGCCCTTGACCCCGCCACAGCTGGAATGGCCCAGCACCACGATATGCGCCACGCCCAGCGCGGTCACCGCATATTCCACCGCGGCCGAGGTGCCGTGATATTCGCCATCCGGGTTGCAGGGCGGCACCAGCCCCGCGATGTTGCGGTGAATGAAGAACTCGCCCTCGTCCTCCCCGAAGATCGAGGTGACATGCACCCGGCTGTCGCAGCAGGAAATCACCATCGCGCGCGGATGCTGGCCGCTGGTGGCCAGCCGGCGGTACCAGGCCTTGTTGTCCTGATAGGTCGTGGCCTTCCAGCCGTGGTAACGCTGGACCAGATAGGCAGGAAGAGGTCGGGCACGGCGCATGTCGGTCCCCCTGGGCGCGGCTGGCGGTCTGGTTACGCTGCGGTTGCAGAAAATTCGAGCGGTTTCTTGCCCGCACCGCAACCTTTTCTTCATCGCACAGCCCCAGCATCGACCCCGGGTGAGACGGACGAAGGGTACGACGATGGCAACGGTCACGGCCTTGCGGCCGGATGACAGGGTTCAGCTTGATTCCGGCCCCATCGCGGCGATCTACCGCGATCTGGGCACGGCCCAGGCCGAACAGGTGGTGGGTCGGGCGCTGGGGGAACTGGCGCTGACCATGGGCGAGCTGGCCGAGCGGGTGCGCCGGCGCGATCTGGCCGACCTGCCGCGGCATCTGCGGCGGCTGCAGCGGATGGCCGATCATCTGGGGCTGATCACGCTGGGCCAGGCGGCAGGCGACCTGCGGCTCTGCCTCGACACCGGCGATCCCACCGCCTTCGCGGCGGTCTGGGCGCGGCTCACGCGCATCGCCGAACGCTCGCTGGCCGGGAATGACGCGCTGCTGGACCGCACCTCCTAGCCAAGGGGGACGCGCGCCACAGACGGCCAACTGCCACGCATCCCCCGGCGCGGCAGTCTGCAGGGCACAATCGCCCTTTCCTCTTGACCCAAATACCCCCGCCGGAGGCGCCCGCCACCAGCGTACCCCCGCCGGAGGCGCCCGCCACCAGCGCCACGCCGGGCGGGGGCGGCACAGGTCAGGCGTCGGCCTGCGTCACCTGGCGCTGCTGGCCCAGGCCCTCGATGCCCAGTTCCACCACCTCGCCCGGGCGCAGATAGCGCGGCGGCTTGCGACCCATGCCCACGCCCGGGGGCGTGCCAGTCACGATCACGTCGCCCGGGTGCAGCGTCATGAACTGCGACAGATAGGCCACCACATGGGCCACGCCATAGACCATCGTGCGGGTGGACCCCTGCTGCATCGTCTGGCCGTCCACCGTCAGCCACATGGCCAGGTCCTGCGGGTCGGGCACCTCGTCCCGGGTCACCAGCCAGGGGCCCAGCGGGCAGAAGTGGTCGTGGCTCTTGCCCTTGGTCCACTGGCCCGCGCGTTCGGTCTGCCAGGCGCGTTCCGACACGTCGTTGGCCACCGCATAGCCCGCCACATAGGCCAGCGCCTGCGCCTCGGTCACATGGCGGGCGCGGGTGCCGATGATGACGGCCAGCTCGACCTCCCAGTCGGTCTTGTCCGATCCGCGCGGGATCAGCAGGGCGTCGTCCGGCCCGCAGATCGAACTGGTCGCCTTCATGAACACCACCGGCTCGGGCGGGACGGGCATGCCGCTTTCGGCGGCGTGGTCGGCATAGTTCAGCCCGATCCCGATCACCTTGCCCGTGCCGCCCACGCAGGGGCCCAGCCGCGTGCCGGGCGCCACCGCGGGCAGCGCCGCGGGGTCCAGCGCGCGCAGCATCGACAGGCCCGCATCCGACAGCACGGGCCCGGCGATGTCGGGCACCAGACCCGTCAGGTCGCGGATCGTGCCCGAGCCATCCAGCAGGCCCGGGCGTTCGGCCCCCGCGGGGCCATGGCGCAGCAGTTTCATCGTCTCTCTCCGGTCAGGGCGGCGGTCAGCCGCGGCCAAGGAAGGGCATCTTCGTCGCCATGATGGTGACAAAGGGCATGTTCACGTCCAGCGGCAGGCTGGCCATGTGCAGCACCTGGTCGGCGACATGGCCCACGTCCATCACCGGCTCGACCCGCAGCTGGCCATCGCCCTGGGCCACGCCGCGGGTGAACCCGGCGGCCAGTTCGGTCAGCGCATTGCCGATGTCGATCTGGCCGCAGGCGATGTCAAAGGCCCGGCCGTCCAGCGCCAGCGACTTCGTCAGCCCGGTGATCGCGTGCTTGGTCGTCGTATAGGGCGAGGACCCGTAGCGCGGCGCATGGGCCGAGATCGAGCCGTTGTTGATGATCCGCCCGCCCTGCGGCGCCTGGCTGCGCATCTGGCGAAAGGCCGCGCGGGCAGCCAGCACCATGCCCGTCAGGTTGGTGGCGATGACGGCGGTCCAGTCCTCGACCGAGACCTCGTCGATCATGGCGGTGGGGTGAAAGACGCCGGCATTGTTGAACAGCGCGTCGATCCGCCCCCAGGCCCCCGCGGCGGCGGCAAAGGCCGCATCGACCTGATCGGCCTGCGTCACGTCGCAGGGCAGGATCAGCGCGGCCGGATGGCCTTCGGCGGTCTCTTCCAGCGCATCCACGCGGCGGCCCAGCAGCGCCACCTCCCACCCCGCACCCAGAAAGCGGCGTGCACAGGCCCGGCCGATGCCGGACCCCGCCCCCGTGATCACGATCGACGACATGGATCCCCCCTGATTGCCGTTTTCCCCCGCCGCCGGTTGTGGCATGGGCAGAAAACTTAGGCCAGTGTCGGGCGCGCGGGGGTCCATGCGGTTTTCGGCCAATCTGGGGTTTCTGTTCACCGATCTGCCGCTGCCGGCGGCGGTGCGGGCGGCGGCGGCGGCAGGCTTCGACGCGGTCGAATGCCACTATCCCTATGCCTGGCCCGCAGCCGACCTGCGCGCCGTGCTGGACGACACCGGCCTGCCGCTGATCAGCCTGAACACCCCGCCGGGCGATCTGGCGGCGAGCGAATTCGGGCTGGCCGCGCTGCCCGGGGGCGGGGCGCGGGCGCGCGCGGCGGTGGCGCAGGCGCTGGACCATGCCGCGGCCGCGGGGGCGGCGCAGGTGCATGTCATGGCCGGCCGCACCCATGGCGCCCCGGGGGCCGAGGCCGCCTTTCGCGACACGCTGGACCATGCCTGCCGCCTGGCCGCGCCGCTGGGCATCGGCATCCTGATCGAGCCGCTGAACCCCCATGACGTGCCCGGCTACCATCTGACGCGGCTGGACCATGCCGCGGCGATCCTGGCCGATCTGGACCATGCGAACCTGCGCGTCCTGTTCGACTGCTACCACGTGGCCCGGGTGGGCGAGGATGTGGCAGCGGCCTTTGCCCGGCATGCCGCGCAGGTGGGCCATGTCCAGATCGCGGGCGTCCCCGACCGGGGCGAGCCTGACACCGGCACGCTGGACTACGCCCGCCTGCTGCCCCGGCTGGCGGCGGCGGGCTGGCGCGGGGCGGTGGGGGCCGAATACCGCCCGCGCGGAGGCGACACGGCGGCGGGGCTGGGCTGGCTGCCGCGCTTCCGCGCGCTGGTGCCGGGCTGAGCGCGCCGGGCGCACGGGGCGCGGCCGGCTTGCATCCCGCGGCGGCCCGTGAAACGGTGCGCCGAACCGCGCCGGACCCTGCATGATCGCGATCCTTCTGAAGACGCTTCCGTTCTTTGCCCTGATCGGGCTGGGCTGGTGGGCCGGGCGCATCCGCTTTTTCGGCCCCGAGGCGACGGCCGCGCTGACGAAATTCGTCTTCTTCTTCGCGCTGTCGGCGATGCTGTTCCGCTTTGCCGCCAACCTGTCGCTGGCCGAGATCTGGGATACCCGCTTTGTCGCGGCCTATCTGACGGGGTCGTTCGCGGTCTATGCCGTGGTGCTGGCGGTGGCCGCGCTGCGCCGCAGCCCGGCCGAACCCGCGGTGATGGAGGCGCATGCCGCCGTGTCGGGCAACACCGGGTTCCTGGGCGTGCCGCTGCTGGTCGTGCTGCTGGGGCCGCAGGCGGCGGGGCCGGTGCTGATGGTGCTGGCCGTCGACATGATCGTGTTTTCCAGCCTGTTCACGCTGGCCATCACCGGGCTGCGCGGGGGCCGGGTGCGGCTGGCCACGCTGGGCACGCTGGGGCTGGGGCTGATCCGCAACCCGATGATCGTGTCGATCGCGCTGGGCTTTGCCTGGTCGGCCACGGGCTGGCCGGTGCCCGTGCCGGCGAACGACTTTCTGGCCATCCTGGGGGCGGCGGCCACGCCGGGGGCGCTGTTTGCCATCGGCGCCTCGCTGGCCGGCCGGTCGGCGGACCGGCCGCAGCTGGCGGCCTGGATCAGCCTGGCCAAGCTGGTGCTGCACCCCGCGGCGGTGGCCGTGGCGGCGCTGGGGCTGTTTGCGGTGGACCGTGCCGCGGCGGGCGTGATGATCGCCGCGGCCAGCCTGCCCGTGGCGGGCAACTGCTATATCCTGGCCGCGCATTACGGCGTGGCGCCCCAGCGGGTGTCGACCGCGATCCTGATCTCCACGGCGGTCAGCATCCTGACCGTCACCGGGGTGGTGGCGATCGTCGCCCCCTGGATCACCCCCTGACCCGGCCCCGAAGAAGGAGCACCCGATGCGCACCCTTGCCGAACACCGTGCCTTTGGCGGCGTCCAGGGCGTTCATGCCCATGCCAGCACCGCCACGGGGGTCGAGATGACCTTCGGCCTGTATCTGCCGCCCGCCGCCGCGCGGGGGCCGGTGCCGCTGGTCTGGTTCCTCTCGGGGCTGACCTGCACGCATGAAAACGCCATGGTCAAGGCGGGCGCCCAGCGCGTGGCGGCAGACCTGGGGCTGGCCGTGGTGTTCCCCGACACCTCGCCCCGGGGCGAGGGCGTGGCCGACGACCCCGCCTATGACCTGGGCAAGGGCGCGGGCTTCTACGTCGATGCGACCCAGGCGCCCTGGGCGCCGCACTACCGGATGTGGGACTACATCGCCAACGACCTGCCGCGCGTGCTGTTCGCCAACTTTCCGCTGGACGAAGGCCGCCAGGCCATCACCGGCCATTCCATGGGCGGGCATGGGGCGCTGACGCTGGCCATGGGCCTGCCGGGGCGCTTCCGCGCGGTGTCGGCCTTTGCGCCCATCGCCCACCCCACCGCCAGCGACTGGGGCCGGCGCCAGTTCGCCGCCTATCTGGGCGCGGATGAGGACGCCTGGGCCGACCATGACGCCACCATCCTGATGCGCGAACGCGGCTTTGACGGGCCGGTGCTGGTGGACCAGGGCGCCGCCGACCAGTTCCTGGACCTGCTGCGCCCCGAGGCGCTGGCCCAGGCCATGGCCGCCCGCCGCCAGCCCGGCGCCTTCCGCATGCACAGGGGCCATGACCACAGCTATTTCTTTGTCGCCAGCTTCATGCAGGATCACCTGCGGATGCTGGCCGACGCGCTGGCGGATTAGGGGGGCGCATGGCGGTGCAGGCGGTGGTCTGGGACATCGGGAATGTCCTTGTCGAATGGGTGCCCGAACGGGTCTATGACCCGCTGGTCGGGCGCGCGGAACGCGACCGGCTGTTCCACCGCGTGGGGCTGCACGACATGAATCTGGCCGTGGATGCCGGCGCACCCTTTCGCGCCAGTGTCGAGGCGCTGGCCGCCCGCCACCCGGACGAGGCGCCCCTGATCCGGCTGTGGCACGACCGCTGGGCCGACATGTTCGGCCCGGTGATCGACGGATCGGTGCGCCTGCTGCGCGCGCTGCGGGCGCGGGGGGTGCCGTGTCTGGCGCTGTCGAACTTCGGCCGCGAGACGTTCGACATGGCCCAGGCGACGCATCCCTTCCTGGCGGAATTCGACCGCCGCTACATCAGCGGCCATCTGGGCGTGATCAAGCCCGACCCCGCGATCTATGCCCATGTCGAGGCCGACCTGGGCCTGCCGCCCGGGGCGCTGATCTTCGTCGACGACAAGGCCGAGAATGTCGAGGCCGCCCGCGCCCGCGGCTGGCAGGGGCATGTGTTCGACGGCGTCGCGGGCTGGGCCGACCGGCTGGTGGCCGAGGGATTGCTGACACGCGAAGAGGTGCTGCCATGACCATCCGACAGATCGGGGCCGAGGTCGCGCCGCGGCTGGACTGGCCCGGCCTGCTGAGGGCGATGGAGGACGGCCACGCCCTGCCCCGGGCCGAGGTGGCCGATACCTTCCTGTATCGCCGGGCCGACACGCTGCTGTCGCGCGCGGCCTGGATCGACGGGCTGGGCCAGCTGGTCAAGACGGCCACGATCTTTCCCGGCAACCCGGCGCTGGGCCGGCCCACGGTCAACGGCACGGTGACGCTGTTTTCCGATGCGACGGGCGAGCCTGCGGCCATCGTCGACTTTCACCTGGTCACCCGGTGGAAGACGGCGGGCGACAGCCTGCTGTCGGCCAGCCGGCTGGCGCGGCGCGATGCCCGGTCGATCCTGATCGTGGGGGCGGGCACCGTCGCGGGGTCGATGATCGAGGCCTATCGCAGCCTGTGGCCCGATGCGGCGGTGTCGGTCTGGAACCGCAGTCCCGAACCCGCCCGCCGCCTGGCCCGGGCCATGGGCGCCACGGTGGCCCCCGATCTGGAACCGGCCGTGCGCGCGGCCGACATCATCGCCACCTGCACCATGGCCACCCGGCCGCTGATCCGCGGCGACTGGCTGTCGCCCGGCACGCATCTGGACCTGATCGGCGCCTTCCGCCCCGACATGCGCGAGGTCGACGACACCGCCCTGACCCGCGCGCGGCTGTTCGTCGATTCCCGCGCCACGACGATCCACCACATCGGCGAGCTGAAGGACCCCATCGCCCGCGGCGTGATCGCCGAGGGGGACGTGATCGCCGATTTCTACGACCTGGGCAGCGGCGCCTTTGCCCGCACGTCGGACGACGAGATCACGATCGCCAAGAACGGCGGCGGCGCGCATCTGGACCTGATGACCGCCGCCTGGATCGCCAGCCGGGCCTGAGCCGCCCGGCCGCCGTCAGCCCAGCCAGCTGCGGTAGTCGCTGACCAGCAGGTGGGTCGGGGCCACGTCCTCCTCGATCCGGGCAAAGCGGCCGATCGGATCGCGAAAGACGTTGTCGGTTTCGTCGTCGTTGACGGTGCTGACCTCGCCGATCAGCACGTCGCCGCCCTCGCCCCAGAAGGCGTGCCAGTCCCCCGGCATCAGCGTGACGCTTTCGCCCGGGGCCAGGCGCAGCTTGTCGCCCGGGGCAAAGCGGCGGGCGATGCCGTCGCACCAGACCGCGCCGCCACGGTCGGGGGCAAAGCCGCCGCGGTCGTCGCTGCCGTAAAGCTCGACCACCAGCGTGGCGCCGCCGCGGTTGATGATGTCCTCGGCCTTCACGACATGGGTGTGCATGGGCGACAGCTGGTCCTGCCGGCTGATCAGCAGCTTTTCGGCATAGCACATGCCCCCGCCGCGGCGAAGGTCGGCCAGCCGGCCGTTGCGCAGTGTGAACAGGAACAGCCCCATCCGGTCGAAATCGCCCGCGCCGTAATCGGTGATGTCCCAGCCGCAGCGCGCCTCGATCAGCCGGGCGGCGATGTCGCGGTTGGCGCGGAACTGGTCGGGCGTCCAGCCGGCAAAGGGCGGCAGGACAAAGCCGTGGCGGCGGATCATCTCGCCCGCCTCGGCCATGATGGTGTTGATCCGGCTGCGCTGCATGTCCGCCCCCCTGGCGGGCCGGCGATCGGGCCCGCCCCCGGCCTTGGAACACCGCTTTCGGCCCCGGGGTCAAGCCCCGGCCGACGGCCCCGTGTTCCGCAGTCCGGGACGGGGGCGGCGGGTCGCGTTTTCGGGGCTTCTGCTGGCGGGGCGGATGGTGGCATGAACGGCGCAGGCCGGGGCGCGCCCCGCCGCGCCACCCGAAGGACCCGGATGATGCCAAGACTTTCCCCCGACCGCCGCGCCCCCGTGGTGGCAGCCCTGGGCACCGCGATGACCGTCAGCTGGGCGTCGAGCTATTACATCCCCGCGGTGCTGGCGGTGCCGATGGCGGCGGATCTGGGGCTGGCGCCGGTCTGGGTCTTTGGCGCCTTTTCGATGGCGATGCTGGTGTCGGCGCTGGTCGGGCCCTGGGCCGGGGCCCGGATCGACCGGCTTGGCGGGCGCAGCGTGCTGATGCTGTCGAACCTGGTCTTTGTCGCGGGGCTGGGGATCCTGGCGGCGGCGCCCACGCCGGCGGTGCTGTTCGCGGGCTGGGCGGTGATCGGGCTGGGCATGGGCATCGGGCTGTATGAGGCGGGCTTTGCCACCCTGGCCGGCATCTATGGCCGGGGCGCGCGCGGGCCCATCACCGGCATCACCCTGATCGCGGGCTTTGCCAGCACGGTGGGCTGGCCGCTGTCGGGGCTGATGCTGGCCACCTGGGGCTGGCGCGAGGCCTGCCTGGGCTGGGCGCTGATCCACCTTTGCATGGCGCTGCCGCTGAACGCGATCCTGCCGCGAGCCCTGGCCGCGCCCCCGGCGGGCAGGGCTCGCGGCAGGATCGCGTTCAGCGGCAGCGCCAT
>JACXUX010000503.1 GCA_014763725.1 Rhodobacterales bacterium | reverse complement strand
GCGGTTCGCGGGCAGGGGGTGGCAGCGAATGTCTAGCGCGCCGGGGCGCGCGGTGCAGCCCCCCTCGCGCAGACGTCAGGGCCGCGAATCCGTTGTGATCGGCGCGCGGCGGGCCTAGGATCCCTGAATGTTTACCATCGAACACGAATTCGACGCGACCGTGATCACCCTGATCGACGAGGGCGACCAGCCGCTTGAGGAAGACGTGACCATCACCGCCTTCGAGGATCGGGTGACGGTCGAACAGGTCGATCCCGAAACCGACGAGGTGCTGCGCATCACCCTGTCGGCCGCGATGCTGCGCGATCTGGCCGCGGCGATGGACCTGCCCGAGGGCAGCTATCGCCTGGTGGCCCGCCGCCCCTAGCGCCGCAGCAGCACCCAGCCCGCATAGGCGCCCGCCGCGGCGAAGACTGCGGCCCAGAGCGCGTTGCCCATGGCCAGTTCCACCCCCGCCCAGGCCAGCGGGGCGAGCGTCACCGCCCAGCGCCGCCAGCGCGGGCGAAAGAACGGATCCTGCGGGTCGAGAAAGCGCATATCCCCTGATGCCATGCAGGGGGCGCTTTGGAAAGCCCGCCCGCGGGCGCATACTGGCGCCAGGCTGAGGGAGGAGCCAGACCATGCCGCAGATCCTTGCCGAGTTTCCGGGCCAGACGGTCATCACCACCTTCGAATGCAGCCCCGGCACCTGTGCCGACCTGCTGGACGCCCTGCGGGAGGCCTATGACGCCTTCATCCGTCACCAGCCCGGCTTTGCCGCCGCCGCGATCCATGTGAACGATGCGCAGACCCGGGTCGTGAACTATTCGCAATGGGCCTCGCGCGAGGCCTACAAGGCCATGCTGCGGACCGAGGAGATGCGCCGGCGCAACCGCGACATCGCCCGGCTGTGCCGCAGTTTCGAGCCGGTGATGGTCGAGGTGGCGGCGGTGTTCTGACCGCCGGTGCTGCGCCGGGGGCGGGTGAGACGATCCGCATCGCGCCCGGGATCAGTTGGGCGCGCATCCCGATGCCGGGGTCGCTGGGGCATATCAACAGCTGGCTGCTCGACGACGCGG
>JACXUX010000173.1 GCA_014763725.1 Rhodobacterales bacterium | reverse complement strand
CGTCGGTCACCGGCTTCCAGCCTTCGACCTGCTCGTCGTTCCAGATGCCGGCGTCCTCAGGGCTGATGCGACCCTCGGGGACCACGGCCGCGGCCTCGGTCGTGACCAGGCCGAACCCGCCGGTCGCGTGCCGACCGAGGTTCACGAGGTGCCAGTCGGTCGGCACGCCGTCCCGCTGCGTCACGGAGTACTGGCACATCGGTGACAGCCAGATGCGGTTGCGCGCGGTGCGCCCGCGCAGGGCCGCTTTGGCGGCGGCGCCCAGCCCGGCATGGGCCAGGGCATGGCGCCCGGAATGGGTGGCGGCATGGGGCAGGGCGGCATGATGGGCGCCCGCCGCATGGGGGCCATGGGTGGCATGGGCCAGGGCATGGGTGGCGGCATGAGGCAGGGCGGCATGATGGGCGCCCGCCGCATGGGGGCCATGGGTGGCATGGGCCAAGGCCGCTTTGCCGGTGGCATGGGTCAGGGTCGCTTTGGCGGCGGCATGGGCGGCCAGGGCATGGCCGCGGGCGGCATGGCCGGCCAGGGCGCGGCCCAGCCGGGCGTGGCCCAGGGCCGCTTCAGCGCGATCTTCGGCCAGGGCAATGCCGCGGCCCAGCCCGGCCAGGGCGCCATCGCCCCCGCCGGTCAGGCCTCCGCAGCCGAGCCGGCCGACCCGCGCGAGCCCGAGGGCGGCTGGGTCAACTGGCGCGCCACGCCCGAGGCGGGCAAGGGCTGACCGCCGCGCCGGCCCGGGCCCGCGGCCCCTGCCGCAGGACCGGCGTCACGGGATTGACGCAGGATCAGGGCATGCCCGGGGGTGTCTGTCGTGGTGATCGCCCGGGTTGAGGGGAGGCCTCGGGCGCGTCCGGCAGAACCGCAAAGGCGAGGCCGCCGGCGGCCCGCGCAAATTCGAGGAACGGATAGTGTCGATGTCTGCTGGTGTGCCCCTGTCGCCGATCGTTCTGGCCGCGAACCCCCCCGGCCTGCCGCGTGCGGGACTGGCGATCGCGGCGGCCCGGGCCGGGCATATCGGCCTGCTGAACCTGGAACTGGTGGATCCGGCCGGACCCGTCGCGCGGCGTGAACTGGCGCGGCTGACCGCGGCGCTGTCGGGCGGCTGCGCCGGGCAATGGGGGCTGAAGTGCGAACTGGCCGCGCTGCCCGCGCTGGCCGCGGCACTGGGCGCCGTCCGCCCCGATCTGGTCGTGGTGACCGAGGCCGAGCCCGAGGCGCTGGCCCGCCTGTGGCCGGACCTGGCTGCGCGCTGGCCCGGCTGCCGTCTGCTGGTCGAGATCCGCGAAGCGACGGACATCGCCCGCCGCGTGCCCGCGCTGGTCGCGGCGGGGGCGCAGGGCTTTGTCGTCAAGGGGTTCGAGGCCGGCGGCCCGGTGGGCACCGAGACCACCTATCTGCTGCTGCAATGGCTGCGCCGACTGACCGACCTGCCGGTGCATGCCCAGGGCGGCATCGCCCCCGACACCGCCGCGGCGGTGCTGGCCGCGGGCGCGGCCGGCGTGGTGCTGGACTGGCAGCTAGCGCTGTTCGAGGCGGCCGAGCTGCCCGCGCGCCTGACCCAGGCGCTGGCCGCGATGGACGGCAGCGAGACGCGCGCCCTGGGCCTGGACCTGGGCCTGGGCGTGCGCAGCTACTGGCGCGCCGACCATGCCCCCGCCCGCGCGCTGGACGCGCTGGAACGCGAGCTGAACGTGGATGGCCAGCCCGGGGCCGAGGCCCAGGCGCAGTTCCTGGCCGCGCTGCGCGCCGCGGTGGCGGTCGAGCCGGCGGAACAGGCGCTGTGGCTGGTGGGGCAGGATGCGGCCTTTGCCGCGCGGTTCCGCGCAGGCCACGCCCGGCTGGGCGCGGCGCTGGACGCGCTGCAGCGCGCGGCGGCCGAGCAGCTGGCCCTGGCCGCTAGGCAGCGCACGCTGGCCGCGGATGCGCCGCTGGCCCGGGCGCTGGGCACCCGCTATCCGGTGGTGCAGGGGCCGATGACGCGGGTGTCGGACCGCGCCGAATTCGCGCTGGCCGTGGCGCAGGGCGGCGCGCTGCCCTTCCTGGCGCTGGCGCTGATGCGCGGCCCCGAGGCGTCGGCGCTGGTGGCCGAGACCCGCGCCCTGCTGGGCGATCTGTCCTGGGGCATCGGCATCCTGGGCTTTGTCGACGACGACCTGCGCGCCGAACAGACCCGGGTGATCCTGGACCACCGGCCGCGCTATGCGCTGATTGCGGGCGGGCGGCCCGATCAGGCGTTGGCGCTGGAACAGGCGGGGATCGCGACCTTCCTGCATGTGCCGTCACCCGGGCTGCTGAAGCTGTTCCTGGAAAGCGGCACGCGGCGGTTCATCTTCGAGGGGCACGAATGCGGCGGCCATGTCGGGCCGCGCACGTCCTTCGTGCTGTGGCAGCAGGCGGTGGACGTGCTGCTGGACAGCTATCCCCCCGGCAGCGAGATGGATGTGGACCTGCTGTTCGCGGGCGGGATCCATGACGCGGTGTCGGCCGCGATGGTGGCGGCGCTGGCCGCCCGGCTGGTGGCGCGGGGCGCGCGCGTGGGCGTGCTGGTGGGCACGGGCTATCTGTTCACGGCCGAGGCGGTGGCCGCCGGCGCGATCCAGCAATCCTATCAGGATCTGGTGCTGCAGGCGCAGGAAACCGTGCTGCTGGAATCCGGCCCCGGCCACATGACGCGCGTCGTCGACAGCCCGATCGTGGCCGAGTTCCGCGCCGAAAAGGCGCGGCTGCAGCGCGAGGGGCTGACTGGCGCCGAGCTGCGCGACCGGCTGGAACAGTTCAACATCGGCCGGTCGCGGATCGCGTCCAAGGGGATCGACCGCAACCCGGCGCGGGCGACCGACCCGGCCGCGCCGCGGTTCGTCCAGATCGCGCCGGCGGACCAGCTGCGGCTGGGCGTCTACATGACGGGCCAGGCCGCGGGGCTGCATGACCGGCCCACCACCATCGCCGCGCTGCACGACAGCCTGTGCGACCAGTCGGTCGCGCATCTGGCCGCGCAGGTTCCCGCCCCCGCGCCCGCCGCGCCCCAGGCCGAAGGCCCGGGCGTGGGCATCGCCATCACCGGCGTCGCCACCATCCTGCCCAAGGCCGCGAATGCCGCGCAATACTGGCAGAACATCCTCGACAAGGTGGATGCGATCGAGGAAGTGCCCGCCCGCCGCTGGGACTGGCGGCGCTATTACGACGCCGACCGCGACGCGCCCGACCGGATCTATTCGAAATGGGGCGGCTTCCTGGACGAGATGGAATTCGACCCGCTGCGCTATGGGATCCCGCCGACCTCGCTGCCGCAGATCGAACCGCTGCAGCTCCTGGCGCTCGAGGCCGTGCGCCAGGCGCTGGAGGATGCGGGCTATCCCGGCGGGGTGATCCCCGATCCGGGCTTGCGCAAGCGCACCTCGGTCATCATCGGGGTGGGCGGCGGCGCGGGGCCGCTGGGCCAGAAATACGCCGTGCGGTCCGCCCTGCCCGCGGTCGAGGGGCGGGTGTCCGACACCGCCGCCGCCCGCCTGCCCGACTGGACCGAGGACAGCTTCCCCGGCATCCTGCTGAACGTGATCGCGGGGCGGGTGGCCAACCGGTTCGACCTGGGCGGCGTGAACTTTACCGTCGATGCGGCCTGCGGGTCGTCGCTGGCCGCGGTGATGATGGCCGCGCGCGAACTGGAAACCGGCACGTCGGACATGGTGATCGTGGGGGGCGTGGACAGTTTCCAGAACCCCTTCGACTTCCTGGCCTTTTCCAAGACGCGGGCGCTGTCGCCGCGCGGCCGCTGCCGCACCTTCGACGCCACGGCCGACGGCATCGCGATTTCCGAGGGTCTGGCGCTGGTGGTGCTGCGCCGCCTCGCCGATGCCGAGGCCGAGGGCGGCCGCATCTATGCCGTCCTGCGCGGGGTGGCGGGGTCGTCGGACGGGCGCGACCTGTCGCTGACCGCGCCGCGGGCCGAGGGCCAGCAAGAGGCGCTGCGCCGTGCCTATGCCCATGCCGGCATCTCGCCCGCCACCGTGGGCATGGTCGAGGCGCATGGCACCGGCACCGTGGTCGGCGACCGGACCGAGATCCAGTCGCTGTCGCGCGTCTTTGCCGACAACCGGGCCGACCGGCAGTTCTGCGGCGTGGGGTCGGTCAAGTCGATGATCGGCCATACCAAGGCCGCAGCGGGCTGTGCGGGGCTGATCAAGATGGCGCTGGCGCTGCATCACCGGGTGCAGCCGGCCACGCTGAACGTGACCGACCCGAACCCCAGCGCGAATTTCGCCGAAAGCCCCTTCTATGTGCAGACCGAGGCGCGGCCCTGGCTGCGCACCGGCGACACGCCGCGCCGCGCGGGGGTCAGCGCCTTCGGCTTTGGCGGCACCAATTTCCATGCGGTGCTCGAGGAATATCAGGGCGGCTATCTGGCCAGCCATCAGGAACCCTTCCGCCGCGACTGGGTGGATGAGGTGTTCCTGTTCTCGGCCGCCGATGCGGGTGCGCTGGCCCAGGCGCTGGACCGCGCCGGGGCGGGGCTGGCGGCGGCGCCTGCGTCGATCCGGCTGGCCGATGTGGCGGCAAGCCTGGCGCAACGCTTCGACCCGGCGGCACCCGCGCGTGCCGCGCTGGTGGCGGCGGTGGCCGACCGTGCGGCGCTGGCCGACCGGCTGGGCCAGATCGCGGCGCAGCTGCGCAGCGCCCCGCTCGCCGCCGATGGCGTGCCGCGGCGGATCGACCCGCGCGGCAGCTTCCTGGCGCTGGGGCCGGCGTTGACGCCCGACCAGGTGGCGCTGCTGTTCCCCGGCCAGGGGTCGCAATACCCCGGCATGGCCGCGGGGCTGGCGATGCACTTCCCGCTGGTGCGCGACACGATCGAGGACGCCAGCCGCTGGCTGGCCGGCCGCACGCCGGAACCGTTGGCCGCGCTGATCCACCCGATCCCGACGCTGGATGCCCAGGTGGCCGCGGCCCAGGCTGCCGCGCTGACCCGCACCGATGTGGCGCAACCGGCGATCGGCGCGGTGTCGCTGGCGGTGCTGCGGCTGCTGCGCAGCCTGGGGCTGCAGGCGGGTGCGCATGTCGGCCACAGCTTTGGCGAATATACCGCGCTGCATGCCGCGGGGGCGTTCGACGCCGAAACGCTGGTGCATCTGGCACATGCCCGGGGCGACGCGATCCTGCAGACGGTGGCCGAGGGCAATGCCGATCTGGGCACGATGTCGGCCATCGGCGCCGATGCGGCGCGGGTGCGTGCGGCGCTGGGCGAGGATCCGGCCGTCGTGCTGGCCAATCTGAACGCGCCCGACCAGACGGTGATCGCCGGGCCCACGGCGGCGGTGGCCGCGGCGGGCGACCGGCTGCGGGCTGCGGGGCTGAACGTCCAGCCGCTGCCGGTGGCCTGCGGCTTCCATTCGCCCTGCGTGGCGCCGGCGCGCGACCGTCTGGCCGCGGCGCTGGCCGGGGCGGCGATTTCGGCGCCCGGCCTGCCCGTCTATGGCAATGCCACGGCGGCGCCCTATCCCGCCGCGGCCGATCAGGTGCGTGCGCAGCTGGCCGACCATCTGGTCAGCCCCGTCGACTTCGTGGCCAGCGTGCAGGCGATGCATGCCGCGGGCGCCCGGCTGTTCCTCGAGGTCGGTCCGAACGGCGTGCTCAGCCGGTTGGTCGACCGCTGCCTGGCGGGGCGGGACGGGGTGCTGGCCCTGGCCTCGGACAGCAAGGGCAAGGCGGGGATCGGTCCTTTCCTCGCGCTGATCGCGGGGGCTGCGGCCGCGGGTCTGCCGCTGACGCTGGGCGCGCTCTGGGCCCGCCGTGCGCGGACCGATCTGGACGTGACGGGCTGGGACCTGGCCCGGTCGCTGCCCGCGCGCCCGCCCGTGGTCTGGATGATCGACGCCGCCACCGTGCGCCCGCTGGGCGGCCAGGTGGCCAAGGCGGGCTTTGCCACCCCGATCGAACAGGATGCGGCCCCCGCGCCCGCGCCCGCCCCGGTGGCGATGCCCGCGCCCGTTGTCGCGCCCGTGGCGACGCCCGTGCCCGTGCAGGCCGCGGTCGCCGTCCCGGCTGCCCCCGGCATCGACCCCGCTGCTGCCGACTTCGCGCTGCGGCGCCATCAGGAACTGATGACGCGCTTCCTCGACTCCAGCCGTGAAGTGATGCTGGCCTATCTGGGCCAGTCCGCGCCGCCCGCCGCCCGCC
>JACXUX010000502.1 GCA_014763725.1 Rhodobacterales bacterium | reverse complement strand
TCGCGGCGGACATGGCGGCCCCTTCGTCAGCTCAGCTCACCCTCCGGATAGCCTTGCGGCACCCCGCCCGTCAACCATAGGCGAGCTTCAGCCCCGCCCGCGGCCAGGGCACGGCCGCAGGCCAGGCCGCCCAGGACCAGGTCTGGACCCGCACCACCCCCGCCCGTCTGGTGGCCGAGGCGCCCCGTCCGGCCGAGACCGGCCGCGTCACCGCCTCGACCCGCAGCGCGCCGCCCGCCACCCGGGCGCCCGCAGCCGCGGCGGCGGGACGGTTCGTCCAGGTGGGCACCTATGGCGAGCCGGCCAATGCCGCGGGCGTCCAGGGCCGGCTGCGCGGGCTGGGCCTGCCGGTCGCGCAATCCAGGATCACGCGGAACGGGCGCGCGATGCAGATCGTGCTGGCCGGTCCCTTTGCCGATCCCGCGCAGGCGGCCTCGGCGCTGGCGTCGCTGCGCGGCGCCGGGTTCACGGACGCTTTCATCAGGCAATAACAAGGTCGGGCAGGATCCAACTGATGGCCCCGGATGCCCCGCATCCGGGGCCTTTTCCTGCGTCACTCGGTGCAGACCGCCTGCATCGCCACCCAGGCCGCATCGGGCATCAGCGGCACGGGGGGCAGGCCGCGGCGGGGGTCGCCCTCGATCAGCGGCAGCGCCACCTCCTCGGGGGCGTCCAGCGCATAGGCATAGGGGGCGGCCGGCACCCCGGCGGCGGCCATCCGCGTCAGCAGAACCTGGGTCGGCAGCGGCGCGGGCGGGGTGCGCGCCAGCCGTTCGGCATAGCCCGCCAGCGCCCCCTGCGGCAGCGCGCCCGAGGTCAGCAGCCGCAGCGTCGCGAACAGCCCCGCATGGTCCAGCACCGGCACCATCGGGTCGGCGCGTTCGGCGCGCAGCGCCTCGGCCAGGGCAAAGCCTGCGGCGACCTCGGGGCCGTCGGGCTGTTCGACCAGCCGGCGCGACAGCAGGATCACCCCGCCCGGCAGATGCGCCGCGGGGTCGATGCCGTCGCGCACCACGACCAGCCGCATGTTGCCCGCGCCGAACAGCTGATCGGCCAGCCC
>JACXUX010000501.1 GCA_014763725.1 Rhodobacterales bacterium | reverse complement strand
GATATTGTCTATTGACCTTCCTTTACCGTTCATTGAGATTTGTATCTCATGATCTTTGAGCATCTGCGTATGTTCATAACTGGTATATTGGCTGCCCTGTATATTGGTAATAAAAACCTTATAAAATGTTCTATATTGAGAGGTTTTATAATGAAAATTATAAAAGATTTTATGACAATGTGAAACTGTCAGTAGAATTGTCAGTCAGTATCGCCCACTATCGGCTGACAATTTTTTGTTTATTCCTCGCAAAGCCCGGAGAATAGGGGCTTGTGAAATGAGGCAATTCGGTTCGAGTCCGGTCGCTCCGACCATTTATCGGCAGATACTGACCGATACTGACCGTTTTTGTTCTCTCTAAAAATTCTATTTTATAACTTGATTCCAAATTTCTCTAGAATAAAAATTACACTGTAATATGCAAAAACAGTCATTGCTATTGAGATTATCATACTTGGATAAAATCCTAAACCTTTTTTTATCAATATGGGAAATGCTATAAACAGTGTCATAGATGGGGCAATCAACCAGACAATTCTTTTTGAAAATTCGACGGCACTATTACTGTTTTGTGTATCAATATACATCCACGTCATAGCCAATATTGAGACTAAAGGGATTGCAGCCAATAATGCTCCGACTAAACTACTTCTTTTACCTATTTCAGAGATCAATACGATCAATAGTGAAGTGATGATTAACTTTGTGATATAAAAAGCCATTTGATATTCCTTATTATGAAAATCTGGTTATATCATGCAAATGTTAAAAAAAGATTTAAAGTTTTTTACCCTATGAGTAGAATTGTCAGTCAGTAACATTCACTATCTGCTGACATCTTGTGAGACTGCTCGCAAAGCCCGTAAGATTGGGGCTGAGTGAATTTATCAACATCATTGATATCTTAAAGCATCATTTTTTATTTATAAAAAAGCAATTTGTTTTGCAGAGTATTTTGAAGAAATTTACATATAATGTCCCTGTTTGTCAAGACAGTTTTTTGAGAACTTCTTATTCCACCTATCATTATGCAGCCTGATCCATTTTCTTCATATAGACACTTAACG
>JACXUX010000172.1 GCA_014763725.1 Rhodobacterales bacterium | reverse complement strand
GCCAGGTCCTGGGCCTGTCGGGCGCGGTCATCGGCCGCGCGGTGGGCGCCACGCTGGGGCGCGTGATCGACCAGCGCATCCTGGGGGCCGGGTCGTCCGCGGTCGAGGTGGGGCGGGTCGAGAGCTTTCGCCTGATGGGCGCGGGCGAAGGCGCCGCCATCCCCCGTGCCTGGGGCCGGGTGCGGCTGGCCGGCCATGTGATCTGGGCCAGCCGGTTTCTGGAACAGAAGAGGAAGTCGGGCGGCGGCAAGGGCGCGCCCCGGCCGAAGACGGTCGAGTATTCCTATTCGGTCAGCCTGGCGCTGGCGCTGTGCGAGGGGCCGATCACCGCCGTGGGCCGGATCTGGGCCGACGGGATGGAGATGTCGACCGAGGGTCTGGCGCTGCGCGTCTATCCCGGGACCGAGGAGCAGCTGCCCGATCCCCGCATCGAGGCGATCGAGGGTGCGGGCCTGGCCCCGGCCTATCGCGGTCTGGCCTATGTGGTGATCGAGGATCTGGACCTGGGCCGGTTCGGCAACCGCGTGCCGCAGCTGAGCCTTGAGGTGATGCGCGGCGTGCCCGAGGATCTGCGCACCGCGGTGCGGGCCGTGGCGCTGGTGCCGGGCACGGGGGAATATGCGCTGGCCACCCGGCCGGTGACGCGGGCCAGCGGCACGGGCGCCACGCAACCGGTCAACGTCAACACGCTGCAGGGCGTGCCGGACCTGACGGTGTCGCTGGCGCAGCTGCGGGAGGAGTTGCCGCAGGCCGGGTCGGTGGGGCTGGTGGTCAGCTGGTTCGGCACCGACCTGCGCTGCGGCGACTGCCGGGTGCTGCCGCGGGTGGAAACCGCCGATCCGGTCTCGGGCCCCGTCGACTGGGCGGCGCTGGGCCTGCCGCAGGCCGGCGGCGGGGCGGATGGCTATGGCTTCAGCCGGCCCTGGCGGGTGTCCGGCCTGGGGCGCGACCAGGCCGGGCTGGTCCCGCGGCTGGAGGGCCGGCCCGTCTATGGCGGCACGCCCGAGGATGCGGGCGTGATCGAGGCGATCCGCGCCATCCGCGACGGCGGGCAGGAGGTGATGTTCTATCCCTTTGTGCTGATGGAACAGCTGGCGGGCAACGGCCTGCCCGATCCCTGGACCGGCGCGCCCGAGCAGCCGGCGCTGCCCTGGCGGGGGCGGATCACGCTGTCGGTGGCGCCGGGGCGGGCGGGCAGCCCCGACCGGACGGCGGCGGCCGAGGCCGAGGTCGCGGCCTTCTTCGGGGCGGCGCAGCCCGGGGATTTCACCGTTTCGGACGGTGAAGTCATCTATTCCGGCCCCGAGGATGGCGGCTATCGCCGGTTCATCCTGCATTACGCGCATCTGTGCGCGCTGGCCGGCGGGGTCGATGCCTTCTGCATCGGGTCCGAACTGCGCGGGCTGACGCAGATCCGCGGGGCGGGCGACAGTTTCCCGGCCGTGGCCGCGCTGCGCCAGCTGGCGGCCGAGGTGCGCGCGATCCTGGGGCCGGCCACGGCCATCAGCTATGCCGCCGACTGGTCGGAATACTTCGGCTATCACGACGGGCAGGGGAACGTGCAGTTCCACCTGGACCCTTTGTGGGCCGACCCCCACATCGACTTTGTCGGCATCGACAACTACATGCCGCTGTCGGACTGGCGCGACGGCGAGGATCATGCCGATGCGGGCTGGGGCTCGATCTACAACCTGGACTATCTGAAGGCGAACATCGCCGGCGGCGAGGGGTTCGACTGGTATTACGACAGCCCCGAGGGCGAGGCCGCGCAGCGCCGCGTGCCGATCACCGATGGCAGTTACGGTGAGCCCTGGGTGTTCCGGTTCAAGGACCTGAAATCCTGGTGGGGGCGCGAACACCATGACCGGGTGAACGGGCTGCGGTCGCCCACGCCCACCGCCTGGCAGCCGGGGATGAAGCCGATCCGGTTCACCGAATACGGCTGTGGCGCGATCGACAAGGGCACGAACCATCCCAACCGGTTCCTGGACCCCAAGTCGTCGGAATCGCTCTTGCCGCGCGCCTCGACCGGGCGGCGGGACGATCTGATCCAGCTGCAATACCTGCGCGCGATGGCCGGGTTCTGGGCCGATCCGGGCAACAACCCGGTGTCGCCGGTCTATGGCGGGCCGATGGTGGACATGGCGCGCGCCCATGCCTGGGCCTGGGATGCGCGGCCCTTTCCGGCCTTTCCGCAGCAGGCCGACCTGTGGGCCGATGCCGACAACTATGCCCGCGGCCATTGGTTGAACGGGCGGGCGACCAACCTGCCGCTGGCCCCCGTGGCGGCCGAGATCTGCGCCGCGGCGGGGGTGGGGGCGGTCGAGACATCCGGCCTGCACGGGCTGGTGCGCGGCTATGCGGTGGACGCCATCGGATCGGCGCGCGCGGCGTTGCAGCCCCTGATGCTGGGCCTGGGGTTCGAGGCGGTCGAACGTGACGGGGCGGTGCGGCTGGCCACGCGCACGGGCCGGCTGGCGGCGGCGCTGGATCCCGAGACGCTGATGCGCGACCCCGAGGCCGAGGGCACGGTCGAGCTGGTCCGCGCCCCCGAGGCCGAGACGGCGGGCCGCGTGCGGGTGGGCTATTACCAGGCCGAGGGCGACTTTGCCCTGCGCACGGCCGAGGCGGTGTTCCCCGACGACGCGACCCCCGCCGTGTCGCAGACCGACCTGCCGCTGACGCTGACCGCGGCCGAGGCGCGCGGCATCGCCGAACGCTGGCTGGCGGAATCGCGCGTGGCGCGCGACCGGGCGCGGCTGGCGCTGCCGCCCTCGGCCCTGGGGCTGGGGGCGGGCGATGTGGTCGCGCTGGAGGGCAGCCGCTGGCGCATCGACCGGGTGGAGCTGGCCGAGGGTCAGCGGATCGAGGCGGTGCGGATCGAGCCTGCGGTCTATGTGCCGTCGGATGCGGTCGAGGAACGGGTGATCCCCGCCCCCTTCACCCCGCCAGTGCCGGTGCTGCCGCTGTTCCTGGACCTGCCGCTGCTGACCGGGACCGAAGAGCCGCATGTGCCGCATCTGGCGGTGACGGCCCAGCCCTGGCCGGGGCAGGTCGCGCTGTGGTCGTCGGATCAGGATGCGGGCTATCAGGTCAACACGCTGTTCGGCGTGCCCGCGGTGGTGGGCTTCACCGAGACGCCGCTTGCCCGCGCGCCCTCGGCCCTGTGGGACCGGGGGCCCGCGCTGCGGGTGCGGCTGGTGGCGGGGTCGCTGGCTGCGGCCGACATGGCGCAGGTGCTGAACGGCGCCAATGCCGCCGCGATCGGCAGCGGCGCCAGCGACGCCTGGGAGGTGATCCAGTTCGCCGAGGCCGAGATGGTCGCGCCCCAGACCTGGGACCTGCGGCTGCGGTTGCGGGGGCTGGCGGGCAGCGATGCCACCGCCCCCGCGGAATGGCCGACGGGCAGCCTGTTCGTGCTGCTGGACGGGGGGCCGGTGCAGATTTCGCTGGCGTCCTCGGCCCGGGGGCTGGCGCGGTATTACCGGGTGGGGCCCGCGGCGCGGGGGCCCGACGATCCGGTGGTGGTCCAGCGGGTCGAGGCCTTTCGCGGCATCGGCCTGCGGCCGCTGTCGCCGGTGCATCTGCGCGCCGAGACGGTGGCGGGCGATCTGCGGCTGACCTGGATCCGCCGCGGCCGGATCGACGCCGACAGCTGGGAGGCGATGGACATCCCCCTGGGCGAGGAGCGCGAGGCCTATCTGATCCGCCTGCGCGACCCGGACGGGGCGGTCCTGCGCGAGGTGCAGGTGACGACGCCCGCCTGGACCTATGCCGCGCCCGACCGCGCGGCCGATGCCGCACCCGTGGGGTCCTGGGTCGAGGTGGCGCAGATCTCGGACCGGTTCGGTCCCGGGCCCTTTGCGCGCCTGGACCTGCCTGCGTGACGATGCGGGCGCTGATCGTCGATGACCTGCTGGCGCTGGCCGATGCGCTGGCGGGTCTGCCCGCGGCGGACCGGGTGGCGGCGGCGCGGCGCTGGCGGGCGCAGGCACGGGCCGCCGATGCGCACCGCCGCCGCACGGGGCGGGCGCATCCCGACTGGGGCGACGGCACGCTGCGCGGCGCAACCCCGCCCGCGCCCCCTGGCCGCGCGGCCGACCCCGACTGGCGCGCGGCGCTGGTGGCGGGGCTATGTGCCCTTGGTCCGGCGGCGGGTTCGGCCTATATTTCCCGCAGGACAGTCGGCGGAGGGCGACAGATGGCCGAGATCAAGGCAAGGGTGGCAAGCGTCGATCCGGCCTGGATGCGGATCTGCGACGAGGCGAACGATGCCATCCGCAACGAGCCGCTGCTGGGCGGGCTGATCCATTCCAGCCTGCTGCACCATCCGACGATGGAGCGCGCGCTGGCCTACCGGTTTTCGCTGAAGCTCGCCTCGGGCGAGATGAGCGAACAGATCCTGCGCGAGATCGCGGATGAGGCCTATGCCAGCGACCCCGACCTGGGCCAGGCGGCGCGGGCCGATCTGGTGGCGGTGGTCGACCGCGACCCGGCCTGCCACCGCTATCTGCAGCCGATCCTGTTCTTCAAGGGCTATCAGGCGGTTCAGGCCTATCGCGTGGGGCACTGGCTGTGGCGCCAGGGCCGGACCGATCTGGCCTATTTCGTGCAGATGCGCGTCAGCGAGGTCTTCGGCGTGGACATCCATCCCGCGGCGCGGATCGGGCGGGGCCTGATGATCGACCATGCCCATTCCATCGTGATCGGCGAAACCGCCGTTGTGGGCGACAATGTCAGCATGCTGCATTCGGTCACGCTGGGCGGCACCGGCAAGGAGGATGGCGACCGCCACCCCAAGATCGGCAACGGCGTGCTGATCGGGGCGGGGACCAAGGTGCTGGGCAACATCCGCGTGGGCAACTGCAGCCGCATCGCGGCGGGGTCGGTCGTGCTGGCCGATGTGCCGCCCTGCACCACCGTGGCGGGGGTGCCCGCCCGCGTGGTGGGCGAGGCGGGCTGTTCCCAGCCCGCGGTGATGATGGATCAGGTGATCCCGGGCGGCTGACCGCCCGGGGCGCGCGCGCCGGTCAGGCGGACAGCTGGTCCCAGGCCTCGAACGCCTTGAGCCCGTAGACATAGGCCGGCCCGCCGCCCATCAGGATGCAGACATCGACGACCTCGACGATCTCGGCCCGGGTCGCGCCCGCGGCCTTGCAGGCGGCGACGTGAAACGCGATGCAGCCCACGCATTGTTTGGAAATGCCGATGGCCAGCGCCAGCAGTTCCTTGGTCTTGCCATCCAGCGCGCCCGGCGCCGTGGCGGCGTGATGCAGCGCGCCAAAGCCCTGCGCGGTGGCTGGGCTGGCCGCGCCGTGGTCGGCCATGCCCTGTTCGATGCCTGCGAGTTCCGCCTTCCAGTCCATGTCCGCCTCCGGGTTCATGCAGATGCGGGCAGGATAGCGGGACGAGATGCCGCGGCCATGACAGGGATCGAGGCCGCGGCGGTTTCGGTCAGGCCAGCATGCCGAGTGGGTTTTCCAGATGCTCGATCAGCGCCTTGAGGAATTCGGCCCCCAGCGCGCCGTCGATCACCCGGTGGTCGACCGACAGCGTCATCGACATCACGGTGGCCGCGACGATGTCGCCCGCCCTGTTGACCACGGGCTTCTTCACCCCCACGCCGACGGCCAGGATCGAGCCGTGCGGCGGGTTGATGACGGCGTCGAAGTTCTCGATCCCCATCATCCCCAGGTTCGAGATGGCAAAGCTGCCGCCCTGGTATTCCTGGGGGGCGAGCTTGCGGGTCCTGGCGCGGGCGGCCAGGTCCTTCATCTCGGCCGACAGCGCCGAGATCGACTTGGTGTGGGCGTCGCGCAGGACGGGGGTGAACAGGCCCCCCGGGATCGCCACCGCCACCGCCACGTCGGAGGCCTGCATCTTCAGGATGCGGTCGCCGGCCCAGACCGCGTTGCAGTCGGGCACCTGCTGCAGCGCCAGCGCGCTGGCCTTGATGAGGAAGTCGTTGACCGACAGCTTGACCCCGCGCGGGGCCAGCTGGGCGTTCAGCGTTTCGCGGAAGGCCAGCAGCGCGTCGATCTGCACCTCGCGCCGCAGGTAGAAGTGCGGGATGGTCTGTTTCGCCTCGGTCAGGCGGGCGGCGATGGTCTTGCGCATGCCGTCCAGCGGCATTTCGGTATAGCTGCGGTCGGCGAACATCCGTTTGACCGCGTCGGCCGAGGCGCCGGCGGGGGCCGCCGCAGCCGGGGCCTCGGC
>JACXUX010000500.1 GCA_014763725.1 Rhodobacterales bacterium | reverse complement strand
CAGCCGCCCCGGGCGGGCCGGGGCGGCGGGATCAGTGTCAGGCCTGGGCGGGGTCGGCGTCAAACTTGGGGGCGGCGGCGGCGCGGGCGCGGTCGGCCATGAAGGCGTCGAACTCCTGCTTGTCCTTGGCCTCGCGCAGGCGGCGCAGGAAGGATTCGAAGGCCATCTGCTCTTCCTCCAGCCGCTTCAGCGTCTCGGCGCGATAGGCGTCGAAGGCGCTGTTGCCGGTGCCGGACCAGCTGTCGCGGTCCATGCGGCGGGCGCGGCGGCTGGCGCAGGAATGCTTTCCGAACATGTTCTTTCCCCAGATCATATAGGCCAGAAGGGCCAGGCCCGCAGGCCAGAAGACGATGAACGAGACGACCATGGCAGCGATCCAGGCGCCTTTGCCGCGGTCGTCAAGCCAGGCCTCGGCGCGCCGCAGCCAGCTGCGGCCGGTCGAGACGGAAAGGGTGGTCATGGGCGGTCTCCCGTTGGACATGGATGTGAAGGCGTTTCACATGGCATCATGTGGGATCGGCCCGCGCGTCATGAAGAGGGGATGTTAAGAATTTTCACATCGCACGGTCAGACCGCGAAGGGCGCGATCACCGTCCCCGTGGCGCGGGCCAGATCGCCGGGGGTCACGGCAAAGACATGCCGCGGCGTGCCGCCCGCCGCCCAGACCACGGGGAACTCCATCAGCCGCGGGTCCATGAAGGGCACCAGCGGCCGCAGATGCCCCAGGGGCGCCACGCCACCGATGGCAAAGCCCGTCTCGGCCCGCACCAGCGCGGCGTCGGCGCGGCCCAGCGCCTCGCCCGCCAGGGCCGAGGCCAGGCCCGCATCGACCTGACGCCCGCCCGCGATCAGGAACAACCGGATCCGGCCGGTCTGTTCGCCCCGGAAGACGATCGACTTGGCGATCTGGTCCAGCGCGCAGCCCACGGCGGCGGCGGCCTGGGCGGCGGTGCGGGTTTCGCCCGGCATCTCGCGGATGTCGGTCTGCAGGCCGGCCGCCTGCAGGGCGGCGCGGACGCGGGCAAGGCTCTGGCTCATCGGGCGCTCCGGTCTGGGTTCGGTCCGGGTTCGGGC
>JACXUX010000171.1 GCA_014763725.1 Rhodobacterales bacterium | reverse complement strand
GCATAGGCGCGCGGCCGCCCCGCCCCTTGCGCGGCGCGGCCGCGCGCCTATGCTGCGCCGGCCACAGGGGCGACATCCGGGGGGAAGGGGCCATGTCCGACCGCAGCGCGCTGATCCTGGGCCTCGCGGTGCTGGCGGCGCTGGCGCTGGACATGCTGGTGCTGCAGACCGGGGCCACGCGGTTTCTGCTGCTGAAGCTGGTCGAACTGACCGAATATCTGATCTTCTGGCGCTGATTGCGCCAACATCGGTTGACCTTGGCGGCCGGGATGCGAACGTGCGCCGCAAAGGCGGGCCCCGAGTCGCGGCCCACGGGACAGGAGGACAGACATGACCGTCAAGGTTGCCATCAACGGCTTTGGCCGCATCGGGCGCAACGTGCTGCGCGCCATCGTGGAATCGGGTCGCACCGATATCGAGGTCGTGGCCATCAACGATCTGGGCCCGGTCGAGACCAATGCCCATCTGCTGCGCTTTGACAGCGTGCATGGACGCTTCCCCTCGCCCGTGACCACGGGCCCCGACTGGATCGACGTCGGCCGCGGCCCGATCCGGGTGACCGCGATCCGCAACCCGGCCGACCTGCCCTGGGGCGATGTCGACGTGGCGCTGGAATGCACCGGCATCTTCACGACCAAGGAAAAGGCCAGCGCGCATCTGCAGAATGGGTCGAAACGGGTGCTGGTGTCCGCCCCCTGCGACCATGCCGACAAGACCATCGTCTATGGCGTGAACCAGGGCATCCTGACCGCCGACGACATGGTGGTATCGAACGCCAGCTGCACGACGAACTGCCTGTCGCCGGTGGCCAAGGTGCTGAACGACACGATCGGCATCGTCAAGGGCTTCATGACCACGATCCACAGCTATACCGGCGACCAGCCCACGCTGGACACGATGCACAAGGACCTCTACCGCGCGCGCGCCGCGGCGCTGTCGATGATCCCGACCTCGACCGGCGCGGCCAAGGCCGTGGGCCTGGTGCTGCCGGAACTGAAGGGCAAGCTGGACGGCGTGGCGATCCGCGTGCCCACGCCCAACGTGTCGGTCGTCGACCTGGTGTTCGAGGCCGCCCGCGACACCACCGTGGACGAGGTCAACGAAGCCATCCGCGCCGCCGCCAACGGGCCGCTGAAGGGGATCCTGGGCTATACCGACCAGCCCAATGTCTCGGTCGACTTCAACCACGACCCGCATTCGTCGATCTTCCACCTGGACCAGACCAAGGTGATGGAGGGCCGCATGGTCCGCATCCTGACCTGGTATGACAACGAATGGGGCTTCTCGAACCGCATGTCGGATACGGCGGTGGCCATCGGCAAGCTGATCTGAGGTTTCAGCCCGGTCACGAAACGTGACCGGGCGGCCCTGTCGCGGCGGCCCGCGGGGCGCTAGAAGATCGCCATGGATCTGGCCGTTCTTCTGGCGCTTCTTGCGGGCCTTTTCGTTCTGATCGGGCTGGCCGAGCCGCTGGCCCTGCGGCTGGGCGTGCCGCTGTCGGTGATCCTGGCGCTGCTGGGCGTGGCCATCGGGGCGGGGGCCAGCTTCTTCTGGTATACGCCGCTGACCGATGCGCTGAACCCTCTGGCGCTGGTGATCCTGACGCTGCCGATCGGGTCGCAGGTGTTCCTCTATGTGCTGCTGCCGATCCTGATCTTTCAGGTGGCGCTGACGCTGAACCTGCGGCGGATGGCCGACGACTGGGTGCCGATCCTGGTGCTGGCGGTGGTGGCGGTGGGGCTGGCGGTCACCGAAAACCCCGCCGTCCCGCCCGAGATCAAGCGCCAGGTCGGCGTTCTGGCCACGGGCTTCACGCTGTTCACGCTGCTGGTGCAGGGCACCACGCTGCGCTGGGTGATCGGGCGGCTGGGGCTGGACCGGCTGTCGCCGCGCGACCGGGCGCTGTCGGATCAGGTCGTGGCCGTCGCCCTGCAGAAGGTGCGCGAGGCCGTGGCCCAGACCGCCCGCGACCTGGGCCTGACCCGCAGCCTGGTCCGGGACGAGGCCAAGCGCTTTGCCGAACGGCTCGACGCCGCCGTCGCCCGGGCCGAGGCGGGCCAGGGCATCCAGGACGCAGACCGCGTGACGCTGGGGATGCTGGCGCTGGCCGGGCGCGAACGCGATCTGGTGCTGGAAGCGTTCCGCGACCGGCTGATCCCCGCCGCGCTGGCCGACCGGATCCTGGTCGATGCCGACCGGCTGATCGAGGACACGCTGGCCCGCGGCCGCGCCGGCTATCGCGCGGCGGCGCGCGCGGCGCTGCGGGCCGGGCGCGCGGGGCGGCTGGCCCAGGCGCTGCACAACCGCCTGCGCTGGTCGCGGCCGCTGGCGCGGGTCACCGCCGACCGCTTTGCCCGGCTGGTGGCGCAGGGGCTGATCCTGCCGCGGCTGCACGGCTTCATCGACAGCCGCATCCTGCGCATCCATGGCCGGCGCGTGGCCGACCTGCTGCACGATCTGGTCAACCGCCGGGCCGAGGATGTCGCGCGCGAACTGGGGGCGCTGCGCCTGCAATACCCCGGCTATGCCGAGGAGCTGGAACGCGCGCTGATCCGGCGCACCACGCTGCAGCTCGAGGATCGCGAATATGACGAACTGGTGCGCGACGGGCTGATCGGGCCGGAACTGCACCGCGCGCTGTCGGCCGATCTGGCGCAGCGGCGGGCGGCGCTGACGCGGCTGCCGCCGCTGGACCTGACGTTGCAGAAGACCGCGCTGGTCGACCGCTTTCCGCTGTTCGCGGGCATGGACGACACCGCGCGCCGCGCCCTGACGGCGGCGCTGCGCACCGTCTATGTGAACCCGGGCGCAGTGATCCTGCAGCGCGACGACCATCCCCACAGCGTGTGGTTCATCGCCCAGGGCGCGGTCGAGGCGGTGCAGGCCGGCACCCGCACCATGCTGGGCCCGGGCGAGATGTTCGGCCATGTCGCGCTGCTGATGCGCCACCCGCGGCGGGCGCAGGTCACGGCGGTGACGCCCTGCACGCTGCTGGAACTGCAGGAGACGCCCTTCCTGGCCGCGATCCGCCGCGATCCGGATCTGGCGCGCCATGTGCGCGACACCGCCGCCCGCCGCGGCGTGCAGATCGACGAGGCCGCGCTGACCGCCCCCCCGGCCGCCGCCCGCGGCCCGGGCGCGCGGCTGGCCGCGGCGCTGGGGCGGATCCTGGCCCGCGGCCGGCCCGCGGGCTGAGATGGCCTAGCGGAAGCGGCGGTCCAGCGCGGCGCGCACCTCGGGCGTGACGAAATGCGACACATCCCCGCCCAGCCGCGCGATTTCCTTGACCAGACGCGAGGCGATGGCCTGCCGCCGGGCGTCCGCCATCAGGAACACCGTCTCGATGCTGGAATCGAGCGCCCGGTTCATGCCCACCATCTGGAATTCGTATTCGAAATCGGCGACCGCGCGCAGGCCGCGGATGATGACGCGGGCGCCCAGCTCGCGCGCGCAGTCGATCAGCAGGTTCTCGAACGGGTGGACCAGGATCTCGCCCCCGCGGCGGGCCGAGATGCGGGCGCATTCCTCGGTCAGCATGGCGACCCGATCCTCGAGCGGGAACAGCGGCCCCTTGTCGCGGTTGATCGCCACGCCGATCACCAGCCGGTCCACCAGCGCCAGCGCGCGTTCGATGATGTCCAGATGCCCCAGCGTGACCGGATCGAAGGTGCCGGGATACAGGCCGATGCGCATGGGCGGTTCCCCCCGTTCAGTTGCCCGTGCACGCAACGATATTGCGCGCCGCTTTGCAAGTGCGAAGCGGAATTCCGCGCTGCGGCAAGGCGGGTCAGAAGCCCTTGATCATGCCTTCCAGCGCATCCTTTTCGTGTTCCAGTTCCGACAGCCGCGCCTTGACCACGTCGCCGATCGAGATCAGGCCGACCATCTGCCCCGCCTCGACCACCGGCATGTGGCGAAAGCGGCCCGCGGTCATCCAGGCCAGCACGTCGTCGGCGCGGTCGGTGCGGGTGCAGGTGGTGATGCGCGCGGTCATGATGCTGTCGACCGTGTCGGTCAGGCAGCCGGTGCTGCGCCGGCCCAGTTCGCGCACGATGTCGCGTTCCGACAGGATGCCCAGCACGGCCTTGCCGTCGGCCGACACGACCAGCGCCCCGATCCGGCGCGAGGACAGGATTTCCGCCGCCCGCGCCACGGTGGTGCCGGGCGGCACCGTGACCACGCCGTCGTCGGCCTTGGATTTCAGGATCTGCGAGACGAGCATGCCGGAACCTCCCCTTTCCGAATTGTCCGTTTGGTCAAGGATCCGCCCGCGGGGGCCGCGCCGTCAATGGGCCTGCATCGCCGCCAGCACCGCCCGCGCCGCGGCCGGGTCCTGGCGCACCTGCGCCAGATGGCGGGTCAGCAGGGTTTCATAGAGTTTCCACAGACGGGGATCGTTCGGCTCGGTCGGCAGATGGCGCTGTGCAAGGGATAGGCCCGACGAGATCTCGCCCAAGTCAAGGCATAGCCTCAGTAGGCTTTGCAGGACCCCAGGGTCATTGGTTCCCAGATCGGGAAGAGACAACGCGATCATGCGATCAAGATGCCGCCGCGCGGCATCGCCCTGCCCGCACCGACGAGCGGCGCGGGCCGCCAGGTTGCGCAATCGCGGCGAGCGGTCGCTGGCGGCGATGCCCGCCTCGGCCGCCGCCAAGGCCTTGACCGGTTGCTGTTCACGCAAATACAACTTGCCGAGCGCATGAGCTGCGGCGGAACGCTGCCCCGACGTGAGCCCCGAAGCCTGCAGAGCTTCATGCAACAAGGGCTCGGGATCCGGCAAGTCCGGAAATTGGGAAAGCGCATCGGGCACATGCGCGGCATAAATCGCACGAACAAGTTCCGGCCGCTGCATCAAATCGCCTGTATCGTCCGATGAGAAGGCCAGGTTACGCCCCTGCAGCAGCCCACGAAAGAGCACTCGATAATCATACCTTCTGGCAAGAAAGGGGGTCACATTATGATTGCGGGCAGCAAACGTGACTATTTTTGATTTTGTATTTAAGAATGGTAACGCTGCAGCGCCGCAATAAAGATCCGAAGAAAAATCTTCACCATAGACCAACAGTATGACAGAGCCGCTATCCCGCAATCTTGCGATAATCGGTTGGTCCGCAGCACGGCCGTTCAGATGGCCACGGCTGATGCCGCCGGGAAGGTTAAGCAGAAGTTCCGCGCCTGCTGCGAAAATCAGATCGGCCTCGCACCGCAGCCCGTAGTCCAGCGCGCCATAGCCGCCCATCGAGCCGCCGAAGAACAGCACCCGCCCGCCCGGGCCCCGCAGCCCGTCGATCAGGGCGGACAGGCTTTCGGCCATGGTCTGCGGGCTATCGCCCAGGCCCGGCACGCCGTCCAGATACCACTGGTTGCCCGGGCAATTCAGGTAGATGCGCTGCGCTGGAAAGTTCGCGAGGATCCTGCGCATCATGAAACTTCCCGGTCGGGTGTTCACGGCGGAAAAGCTGACAACGACATCAGCCGCGCCCTCGCAGCGATCGACGGCCCAGAAGGCAGAGTCCGAAATCATCTTCCGATCCGATCTTGTTATGTCATCCGTCTACTCGACAGGCGCCGCCTCGACCAGCGCCTCGAGCCGGGCGATCTCGCGCCGCATGCCTTGCGTCAGCAGGGCGGCCAGGCGGGTCAGGCGGTCCAGGCGGCGGTCGATCTGCTGCGCGCGATGCGCCGTGTGCTGGACGATGCGTCGGTCGCCGATGGCGCGATGCTGCTGATCGGGATGGACCGGATCAAGGATCAAGACCGGCTGATCGCCGCTTATGCCGATGCTGCGGGCGTGACGGCGGCGTTCAACCTCAACCTGATCACGCGGATCAACCGTGAGTTGGAAGGCGACCTGCCCATTGATGGCTTCGTCCACCGCGCGCGTTGGAACGATGCCAAGGCGCGGGTCGAGATGCATCTGGAAGCGGTGCGGCCGCTGCACTTCCATGTTGCGGGCCAAGCGTTCCGCATGGCGCGGGGCGAGACGATTCACACGGAAAGCAGCCATAAATATGGCGTTCGCGACGGGCGGCTGTTGCTGCGGTCGGGCGGTTGGGAGCCGGTGCGGGAGTGGACCGACGCCGATGGACTGTTTTCGCTGATCCTGGCGCGGGCCGCGTAGTGATCGGCCGGGTAGCGGCCCGGGTAAGCTGTGGGCGGAGCGGTGGCCAGCTCCCGCAATCGTTGGTAGACGGGGCGCGGTCTTCCCTGCTGGTCTACCAGGGCGAAGCCCCAGTGGGGGTC
>JACXUX010000499.1 GCA_014763725.1 Rhodobacterales bacterium | reverse complement strand
GGTTATCAACTTTGGTCCTCAGCACCCGTCTGCTCACGGACAACTTAGACTTGTTTTGGAGCTTGACGGCGAAAAGGTGACAAAAGCATATCCTGATATTGGATATCTTCACCGTGGCATAGAAAAAATGGCAGAAAATATGACATATAATGAGTTTTTGCCAACAACAGACAGACTTGACTATATAGCGTCTACTTCAAACAATTATGCTTATGCGCATGCAGTCGAGGAACTTTTAGGGCTTGAAATACCTGAGCGCGCACAAGTTATCAGAACAATGCTTCTTGAAGTTAATCGCATCATATCCCACCTGTTCTTTTTGGCAACTCACGCGCTTGATGTTGGAGCAATGTCGGTATTTTTGTATGCATTTAGAGAAAGAGAATTTGGCATGGATCTGATGGAAGAGTATTGTGGGGCAAGACTTACACATTCTGCTGTTAGAATCGGCGGAGTTCCTCTTGATCTGCCTAAAGATTGGACTCATGAGCTTCTCAAATGGTGTGATACTGTTGAATATGAACTAGCAAATACTTATGAGACACTGTTAAATGAAAACAGAATTTGGAAAATGAGACTTGAGGATGTAGGTGTTATCTCGCCCGAAGATGCACAAAGCTGGGGATGCAGTGGTCCTATGTTAAGAGGTTCTGGTGTGAAATATGATATAAGAAAAGAAGAGCCTTATGAACTTTATAGTGAGCTTGAGTTTGATATACCAGTAAGTGATAGATGTGATAGCTATGGAAGATATAGACTCTATATGCAAGAAATGAGAGAATCTATAAAAATCTTAAGACAGCTTGTTCCTATGTACGATAGATCAGCACCACAACTTATGGCTCATGCACCACAATATATTTCTGCCCCAAAAGAAGAAATAATGACACAAAATTATGCCTTGATGCAACATTTTGTTCTTGTAACTCAGGGCATGAGACCACCTCGTGGAGAGGTTTACGCTCCTACTGAATCTCCGAAGGGTGAACTTGGTTTTTATATAAAAAGTGAAGGTGAACCGTATGCTTATAGATTAAAATGCAGAGCGCCAAGCTTCTTCCATACAGGACTTCTTCAA
>JACXUX010000498.1 GCA_014763725.1 Rhodobacterales bacterium | reverse complement strand
GGGCGGCCGGCGCGGGGCGCGGCTTCAGCGGGTCCCACTTCTCGAACTTGGCGGCGGCGTCCTTGACCGCATCCAGCCCTATCGCGCGCGGGTTGGTCGCGGTCTTCAGATCGCGCGCCACGTCCTTGACGCCCGATTCGTCGGCCGCGGCCTCCATCGCGCGGGTGAACTCGCGCGCCATGCCGCGGGCCCGGGCGGTGAACCGCCCCAGCGTGCGGAACAGGCCCGGCAGATCCTTGGGGCCGATCACGATCAGCGCCACGATCCCGACGACGAGCAGCTCGCTCCAGCCGATGTCCATGATCCCCAGTCCCCCGGATGCCGGTCGGTCAGACCTTGTCCTTGGTCGCGGCGGAGTCGACGGGGGTCACGTCGCGCAAGGTCTCGGCGGGCTTTTCCAGCTCTTCCGTGCCGTCCTTGATGCCTTTCTTGAAGGCGGTGATCCCCTTGCCCATCTCGCCCATCAGTGCGCTGATCTTGCCGCGGCCGAACAGGACCAGCACCACGACGGTGATCAGAAGCAGGCCGGGCAGCCCGATGTTGTTCAGCATGTCACTCTCCCAGATCTCGGCAGCCGGCCCCCGCGCAGGGGCGGCACTGGCCGATGATCTAGCCCCATCCGCCCCGCCGTTCAAAGCTGAAGTGGCTGGTGCGCGGGTTCAACTGACAGTATTTTGTCAGTTGCGGGCAAAGGAGAGCGGCGATGAAGCGCGACGACCGGATGGCCGACCTGATCCGGCTGATGCGCGACGGCCGGCTGCATACGGCCGCCGAACTGGCCGCGGCGCTGGGGGTGTCGACCCGGACGATCTGGCGCGACATGGCGGTGATGGCGCAGACCGGCCTGCCGGTGACGGGCGAACGGGGCCTGGGCTACATCCTGCGCGCGCCGCTGTTGCTGCCGCCCACGATGCTGACCCCGGATGAGGTCGACGCCTTGGCGCACGGTCTGGGCCGGGTGGCGGCCGAGGGCGGCGCGCGGGGACGGGCCGCGCGCAGCCTGCTGACCAAGATCGCGACGCTCTTGCCGCAGGCGGGGATCACCCCGCCCGATTGACCCCGCGGCGGCCTGCCCCCTTT
>JACXUX010000497.1 GCA_014763725.1 Rhodobacterales bacterium | reverse complement strand
GAATGGCGATTTAACAACAGTGACCCAAAAGAACAATTAAGACAATTGAATCAATGGGTTAAAAAGGAATTGGCCTAGTTATCTAGGACAGCCCCTTAATTTTAATAATGTTCCTCTCTATTTTGGCAACAGGTTGTTCTGTTGCACCAGTGGCCTATATCGACCAAAAATATCATGATGCAGACTACAAAGACATTAAACAAGTTCAAACTAAACATAAAGTATCTATCAATTCAACCTTTCAAAGAAATGGGGAAAATCTACCTAATCTAAACCCTGAGGTTCAAAAAAATGCTGAACGAGTTTTGCGTGCGACAGGAGTTGCTGAAATTGCACAATTGTCGGATGTAGTGATCAATATTATCGTAAACAATATTTATGACAAAGCTGGTTCGTTTGCTAAAGGTTTTGGAACGGGACTAACTTTTGGTGCTGTCGGTTCTACAGTAGTTGACCATTATGAAATCAGTATCAGCATGACAGTAAATGGAAAAGAAGTTTCTAATAAAAAATATGAACACAACATTTTCTCAACAGTTGGAAATACATCCGCCCCAAACAATGCAAGAAAAACAACCACAGGTTTTGCAGATGTAATGGAGGATACTCTTTTAAATTTTGTACGCGATATGCAATTACAAGGACTGCTAGCTGTTAATAAATTAAGTAAAGCCTCAGCTTAACTCCTCTAAATATTACCTCTTGTGGTACTTACGGTACGGGCGGTACAAGCCTTACCAGTAAAGGGTTCTAAGATGTACCGTTAAATAAAACAAAAACGGTACAAGCGGTACATGAAAAGACTACACTGCCATTCCTGTACCGTCTGTAACGTCCATAAAAACAAAACGGTACAAGCTGTAAGCCTTATAAATAAAGGGCTGTACCGCATGTACCGTCCGTATCGTTAAAAAAATCTCTAAAATAACCGGGGTCAGAGTAAAATTAAATAACATCCTTCTTTTTTCTCCAACCTGTAGGGCACCCCACTTTAGCTGAATGCAATCTGCGGCCTGTTAAAACTTCAACCTGAAGTTTAAAACTCTCTGAACCAATTGCCATTCCTTTATTCGCAGCTTGTCG
>JACXUX010000496.1 GCA_014763725.1 Rhodobacterales bacterium | reverse complement strand
GGGCGTGACGGGGCGCAGCGACAGGACGGGGCGGTCGAAGAAGCCGTCCTCGAGATCCTGCGGCGTGGGGGCGAAGACGAGCGTCGAGTGAATCGGACGGATTTCCTTGCTGGGGCGGCCGAATATGATGTGGACAGGGCAACGGGACGATGACAGGGCGGGTCACGGGGCTGTGAATCGGGGTCAGCGGCAGTGAAGGCAGGACGATGAAGGATACCCGCGAGGAGAGTGTGGCCGCGATTTCGGCCCGCGCGGTGAACCTGGTGTTTCCGGCGGCGGACGGGCCGGTGCAGGCGCTGAAGGACGTGGACCTGACCGTGCCGCGTGGCGCCTTTGTCAGCTTCATCGGGCCCTCGGGCTGCGGCAAGACCACGCTTCTGCGCTGCATCGCGGCGCTGGAACGGCCCACGGCGGGCAGGCTGCTGGTCAACGGGATGGACCCCGATGCCGCGCGGCGGGCGCGGGCCTATGGCTATGTCTTCCAGGCGGCGGGGCTGTATCCGTGGCGGACGATCGCGGGCAACATCCGGCTGCCGTTGCAGATCATGGGCTTTGACCGGGCCGAGCAGGAGGCGCGGATCGCCCGGGTGCTGAAGCTGGTCGAGCTGGAGGGGTTCGGGGGCAAGTTCCCCTGGCAGCTGTCGGGCGGCATGCAGCAGCGCGCGAGCATCGCCCGGGCGCTGGCCTTCGATGCCGACATCCTGCTGATGGACGAACCCTTTGGCGCGCTGGACGAGATCGTGCGCGACCGGCTGAACGAGGAACTGCTGCGGCTGTGGGCGGCCACGGGCAAGACGATCTGTTTCGTCACCCATTCGATCCCCGAGGCGGTCTATCTGTCGACGCGGATCGTGGTGATGTCGCCGCGCCCGGGGCGGATCACCGATGTGATCGACAGCCCGCTGCCGCGGGAGCGGCCGCTGGACATCCGCGACACGCCCGAATTCCTGGCCGTGGCGCATCGCGTGCGCGAGGGGTTGAGGGCGGGTCATGCCTATGAGGTCTGAGCGCCCGAGGTCTGCGCATCCGTGTCGGCCGGGGCGGGGGGGCTGCCTGCCCCCCGCCCCGGCCGACACGGATGCGC
>JACXUX010000495.1 GCA_014763725.1 Rhodobacterales bacterium | reverse complement strand
GCGGCTGCGGCTGGACCCGTTCTCGATCGATCTGGGCCAGCTGACGCTGCGCGCCACCGCCCGCAGATCGCCGTCGCGCAGCGTCAGCTGGCCCAGATCGATCGAGAACGGGTCCAGCCGCAGCCGCAGGTCCACGCTGGCATCGGTGAACCGCACCGGCGCCTGGAACAGCCCCTCGGGGTCCAGCGCCAGATCGGCGATCCGCGCCTGGGTGACGAAATCGCCCGGCAGGCCGCGGGCCAGGCCCGGGGCGCGGGTCACCCCCTCGGCCCGCAGGCGCAGGACCGGCCCCTCGATCCGCAGGTCGGAAAAGCGGAAGGTCTCGGTCGCGGCATCATAGGCCAGGATCAGCCCCGCCCGGTCAAAGGGCACGGGTGCGGCGGCCGGCGTGGGGTGCAGCGCGCCCGCGCCGACGTCCAGCCCCCCGGTCAGATCGGCCAGCCGCCCGTCGGCGCCCAGCCGCGCCGCGATCCGGCCCGAGATCGGGGCCTGCAGCACCCCCAGCCAGGCCAGCACCGGCGACTGCGCGGCAAGGTCTGCGGCGGCCACGTCCTGGACCTCGGCCGTCAGGCGCGCGCCGCCCTGCGCCCGGTCGGCGCGGGCCGTCAGCGTGGCGCGCGCCGGCCCCGCCGCCCCCGACATCAGGCCGAAGCCCAGTTCGACGGCCAGCGCCTCGGGCCGGTTGGTCAGGCTCAGCCGTCCGTCGCCCACCTGCCACAGCCGGTTGGTGCGCTGATCCTCGAGCGTCAGGGTCATCGCCTCGGCGTCGATGCGCGACAGGCGCGACAGTGCGGGCAGGGCCAGGATCGCGTCGATCCGCCCCAGCAGCTCGGCCAGGTTCGCCACCGGCAGGCCGTTGCCCAGAAAGGCCAGGTCCAGCCGCCCGTCGGGCAGCCGCCGCAGCCGCGCCTGCGCCCCCGACAGGATCAGCCGCACCGGCTGAACCCGGCCCTGCGCCAGCGCCGCCGCGTCAAAGGCCACGCCCAGATGCGGCAGCTGGCCCAGCGTGCGCCCGTCGGCGGCGATCAGGCGCAGATCCTCCAGCCGCAGGCGCGGCCCCCAGTCCCGGCCCACCTGCACCACCGCGCCC
>JACXUX010000014.1 GCA_014763725.1 Rhodobacterales bacterium | reverse complement strand
GGCGGGGGGCGGCCCCCGCAGGGGCCGCCCCCCGCCGCCGCGAACGGAAAAAGGCCCCGGGGACGGATCCCCGGGGCCCTTCCATGCCTTGCGGTCGGTCCGGGCGCCGCGCCCGGACCCGCGCCCGATCAGAGCGCGCCGCCGTTCTGCTTGATCATCATGAAGGTGTCGTAGTTGTATTCGGCGATCTGCGCCCAGGTGTAATTGTCCTTGCGGAACGCCTTGATCGAGCCCCACAGCTTGGCGAAGGCGGGGTTGGTGGCATCCATCTCGGCATAGACCTCGTTCGCGGCGGTGAAGCAGGCCTCGAGGATTTCGGCCGTGAACGGGCGCAGCTGCGCGCCATTGGCCACCAGCGACTTGATCGCCGTGGGGTTCTTGTAGTCGTATTTCTGCAGCATGTCGGCATCGGCGGCTTGGCAGGCGGTGCGCAGCAGCGACTGATAGGCCTTGGGCAGCGCCTCATACGCGGCCTTGCCGAACATGAAGTGGACGGTCGGGCCGCCTTCCCACCAGCCGGGATAGTAGTAGTAGGGCGCGACCTTGTAGAAGCCGAGCTTTTCGTCGTCATAGGGCCCGACCCATTCGCTGGCGTCGATCGTGCCCTTTTCCAGCGCCGGATAGATGTCGCCGCCGGCGATCTGCTGCGGCACCACGCCCAGGCGTTCCATCACCTTGCCGGCAAAGCCGCCGATCCGCATCTTCAGCCCCTGCAGGTCGGCGACGCTGTTGATTTCCTTGCGGAACCAGCCGCCCATCTGCGCCCCGGTGTTGCCGCCGGGGAAGGCCACGATGTTCTTGTCGGCCAGGAATTCGTTGTACAGGTCGATGCCGCCGCCATGGTAGTGCCAGGCGTTGATCCCGCGCGCGGACAGCGAGAAGGGCACCGCTGCGGCCACGGCCCAGGCCGGATCCTTGCCCCAGTAGTAGTAGCCCACGGTGTGGCAGGCCTCGATGTTGCCCGCGCTCACCTCATCGGCGGCCTGCAGGCCCGGGACCAGTTCCCCGGCAGGGAAGGGCTGGATGGTGAAGTTGCCGTCGGTCGCCTCGCCCACCATGCGGCTGAGCACATCGGCCGCGCCATAGATGGTGTCCAGCGACTTGGGGAAGGACGAGGTCAGACGCCAGGTGATCTTCGGCATCGACTGGGCGATGGCCGGAGCGGCCAGGGTCGCGGCCGAGGCCGCGCCAATGCCGGCAACACCGGCCTTGGTCAGGAATGAACGACGATCCAAGGAAGCCTCCCATGTTCAAAACCGGTTCCGGTGCGCATGTTTTCAAGCACTTCCCGGTTCCCGCACAACAATGTTGCATGCCCGCGCGCACCTGTCCAGCCCGTGCCGCCACGCCGCGGGCGCATGGCGGGCGGGGCCGCGGCGGCCCCGCCCGGGGGCCGCCCTGGCCTTGCCGCACGACCGGGCAGATGCCCGCCGATCGGGCAGCCCGGCCCGCTGCGGCGGGGGCGGCGTCAGCCCATGCGTTCGCTGGCGTAGCTGCCGGGGCTGGCGGGAAAGACCACGGTCCTGTTGCCGTTCAGAAAGACGCGGTGGTGGATATGGGCGTGGATCGCGCGGGCCAGCACCTGCGCCTCGACATCGCGGCCCAGGCTGACATAGTCCTCGGGGCTTTGCGCATGGGTCACGCGGACGGTGTCCTGTTCGATGATCGGGCCTTCGTCCAGGTCGGCGGTGACGTAATGCGCCGTGGCCCCGATCAGCTTGACCCCGCGTTCATAGGCCTGCTTGTAGGGGTTCGCGCCCTTGAAGCTGGGCAGGAAGGAATGGTGGATGTTGATGATCCGCCCCGACATGCGCTGACAGATCGCATCCGACAGCACCTGCATGTAGCGCGCCAGCACGACCAGTTCGGCGCCCGTCTCCTCGACCACGGCCATAAGCTGCGCCTCGGCCTGGGGCTTGTTGTCGCGGGTCACCTTGATCAGGTGAAAGGGGATGTCGTGGTTCACCACCACCTTCTGATAGGTCAGGTGGTTGGACACCACGCCCACGATGTCGATGGGCAGCGCCCCGATCCGCCAGCGATACAGCAGGTCGTTCAGGCAATGGCCGAAGTTCGACACCATCAGCAGCACCCGCATCCGGTGGCTGCCGTCGTGGATCGCCCAGTCCATGCCAAAGGGCGCCGCCACCGCGACGAAGTCCTGCCGCAGCGCCGCGATGTCCGACCCGGTTTCGGCGACAAAGGTGGTGCGCATGAAGAAGCGGCCGGTCAGCGGGTCGTCATACTGGGCGCTGTCGGTGATGTTGCAGCCCCGTTCGGCCAGGCAGGTCGAGATGGCGGCCACGATCCCGCGGCGCGAGGGGCAGGCGACGGTCAGAACATGGTGGGTCATGGGGCCTCGAAGGATCAGGGAATGGGTCGCAGGGCACGGGCGCCATGTCACCCGGCGGCGGCCCCCGGCGCATGCAGCAGAGCGACCGGACGGGGCGCGCCTGCGACATGGGGGGCCGCGGCCAGGCGGCGGATGGCGGGGCAGGGGCAGGGGCAGCACGCCCGGCGGCCCGCGTCAAGATCCCCGCACCGCCGCGGCGGGCTGGCGCGAAAGCCGCGCCGCCCCGCCGGGGACCCGGGCCCGCCGCTTGGCCCGTGACAAGGCCGTGCCGACTTGCTAAGCGCAGCCTGCGATTGCACCGGAGGTCATTGATGGACATCGAGCCGACAGCCCTGCCGGGGGTGGTGATCCTGACCCCCCGCCGGTTCGGCGATGCCCGCGGGTTCTTTTCCGAAAGCTGGAACCGCCGGGTGATGGCCGAGGCGGGCCTTGACCTGGATTTCGTGCAGGACAACCATTCGCTGTCCTCGCGCGCGGGCACGGTGCGGGGGCTGCATTTCCAGGCGCCGCCCCATGCCCAGGCCAAGCTGGTGCGCTGCGGCCGGGGTCGGCTGTTCGACGTGGCCGTCGACATCCGCCGCGGCAGCCCGACCTATGGCCGCTGGACGGGGGTGGACCTTTCGGCCGAAAACGGCCGGCAGCTGCTGATCCCCGCGGGCTTCCTGCACGGCTTCGTCACGCGCGAGCCCGACACCGAGATCTGCTACAAGTGCACCGACTACTATGCCCCGGCGGCCGACGGCGCGGTGCGCTACGACGACCCCGACATCGGCATCGACTGGGGCCTGACCGAAGAGCCCGTGCTGTCGGCCAAGGACGCCGCGGCGCCCTGGCTGCGCGACTTCGTCTCGCCCTTCGTGTGGGAAGGTTGACCATGAAGATCCTCGTCACCGGCGGCGCCGGGTTCATCGGGTCTGCCGTGGTGCGGCAGGCGGTGCGCGACGGCCATCAGGTGGTGAACCTGGATGCGCTGACCTATGCCGCCAATCTGGAAAATGTGGCCCCGGTCGCCAACAGCCCGGCCTATGCCTTTGTCCGGGCCGACCTGCGCGACCGCGCCGCGCTGGACCGGGTGTTCGCCGATCACGCGCCCGATGCGGTGATGCATCTGGCCGCCGAAAGCCATGTCGACCGCAGCATCGACGGGCCGGGCGATTTCATCCAGACCAACATCACCGGCACGTTCAACCTGCTCGAGGCCGCGCGCGCCTGGTGGACCCAGGCCGGCCGGCCCGAGACCTTCCGCTTTCACCACATCTCGACCGATGAGGTCTATGGCACCCTGGGCGAGACGGGGCAATTCACCGAGGACACGCCCTATGCCCCGAACAGCCCCTATTCGGCGTCCAAGGCCGCCAGCGACCATCTGGTGCGGGCCTGGCACGAAACCTATGGCCTGCCGGTGCTGGTCACCAACTGCTCGAACAACTACGGCCCCTATCACTTTCCCGAAAAGCTGATCCCCGTCGTGATCCTGCGCGCGCTGCACGGCCAGCCGATCCCGGTCTATGGCCAGGGACTGAACGTGCGCGACTGGCTGTATGTCGAGGATCACGCCGATGCGCTGCTGACGGTGCTGATGCGGGGGCAGGTGGGGCGCAGCTACAACATCGGGGGCGAGAACGAACGCCGCAACATCGACCTGGTGCGCACGATCTGCGCGCTGATGGACGAACGCCGCCCCCGGGGCGCGCCGCACGACCGGCTGATCACCCATGTCGCCGACCGGCCGGGGCATGACCTGCGCTATGCGATCGACCCCACGCGCATCCGCACCGAACTGGGCTGGCGGCCCAGCGTGACGGTGGAACAGGGGCTGGCGCGCACCGTCGACTGGTATCTGGCCAACGAATCCTGGTGGCGCCCGCTGCTGGCCCGCCAGGGCGTGGGCGAACGGCTGGGAACCCGGGCATGAGGGCGCTGGTCTTCGGCCGCAGCGGCCAGGTGGCCACGGAACTGGCGCGCCTGCTGCCCGAGGCGGTGTTCCTGGGCCGGCAGGCGGCCGACCTGACCGACCCCGCGGCCTGCGCCGCCGCCGTGGCCGCGCATCCGGCCGATGTGGTGATCAACGCCGCCGCCTGGACGGCCGTGGACCGGGCCGAGGCCGAGGAGGACGCCGCGACCCTGGTCAACGCCGCCTCCCCCGCGGCCATCGCCGCGGCCTGCGCCGAGCGCGGCACGCCGTTCCTGCATGTCTCGACCGACTATGTCTTTGACGGGTCAGGCACGGCGCCCCGGCGGCCCGACGATCCCGTGGGCCCGCTGGGCGCCTATGGAAGGTCCAAACTGGCGGGCGAGGCGGGCGTGCGCGCGGCCGGGGGGCCGCATGCGATCCTGCGCACGTCCTGGGTGTTTTCGGCCCACGGCGCAAATTTCGTGAAGACCATGCTGCGGCTGTCGGAAACCCGCGACACGCTGGGCGTGGTGGCCGACCAGACGGGCGGTCCCACCCCCGCCGCCGACATCGCCGCGGCCCTGGCGACCATGGCGCGCGCCTTTGCGGCGGGGCAGGGGGTGACGGGCACCTTCCACTTCGCCGGCGCCCCGGACGTGACCTGGGCGGACTTTGCGCGCGAGATCCTTGCGCGCGCGGGCCGGGCGGTGACGGTGAACGACATCCCGACCGCCGCCTATCCCACCCCTGCGCAAAGGCCGGCCAACAGCCGGCTGGACTGTTCCACCCTGACCGCCGCCTATGGCATCGCCCGCCCCGACTGGCGCGCGGGCCTGGACGCGGTTCTGGCCGAGCTCGGAGCGAAAGCATGACCCAGACGGCACGCAAGGGCATCATCCTGGCCGGCGGGTCGGGCACGCGGCTTTACCCGATCACCGTCGCGGTGTCGAAACAGCTGCTGCCGGTCTATGACAAGCCGATGATCTACTATCCGCTGTCGGTGCTGATGCTGACCGGCATCCGCGAGATCGCGATCATCACCACCCCGCAGGACCAGGACCAGTTCCGCCGCGCCCTGGGCGACGGGTCGCAATGGGGTCTGGCCTTCACCTATATCGTCCAGCCCTCGCCCGACGGGCTGGCGCAGGCCTATCTGCTGGCCGAGGATTTCCTGGCCGGCGCCCCCAGCGCCTTGGTGCTGGGCGACAACATCTTCTACGGCCACGGCCTGCCGGGCCTGCTGCGCGCGGCCGATGCGCGGGCCCAGGGCGGCACCGTCTTCGGCTATCAGGTGGCCGATCCCGAACGCTATGGCGTCGTGGCCTTCGGCCCGGGGGGCGAGGCCACGCAGATCATCGAAAAGCCGCCCGTGCCGCCGTCGAACTATGCGGTGACGGGGCTCTACTTCCTGGACGGGCGCGCGCCGGAACGCGCCCGCGCCGTCACGCCGTCGGCCCGGGGCGAGCTGGAGATCACCACCCTGCTGGAGATGTATCTGCACGAGGGCAGCCTGCAGGTCGAACGCATGGGCCGCGGCTTTGCCTGGCTGGACACCGGCACCCATGCCAGCCTGCTGGATGCGGGCAACTTCGTGCGCACGCTGGAAAGCCGCCAGGGCCTGCAATCGGGCTGCCCCGAGGAAATCGCCTATGCCGAGGGCTGGATCGACCGCGACCGCCTGCTGGCCCAGGCCGACAGCTATCGCAAGAACGACTATGGCCAGTATCTGCGGCGCCTGGCGGGCGATGCGGGAAAGGGCGGCGCATGAAGATCGCGGTCGCGGGCATCGGCTATGTGGGCCTGTCGCTGTCGGTGCTGCTGGCGCAGCGCCACCGCGTCCTGGCGCTGGATGTCAGCCCCGATCGCGTGGCCGCGCTGAACGCCCGCCGCGCGCCCATCGAGGATGCCGAGGCCGCCGATTTCCTGGCCCATCGCGACCTGGACCTGACCGCCACCACCGACCCCGCGGTGGCCATGGCGGGGGCCGACTATGTCGTGATCGCCACCCCCACCAGCTATGACCCGCGCACCAACCGCTTTGACACGGCCAGTGTCGAGGCGGTGGCCGCCACCGCCCGCGATCTGGCGCCCGAGGCGACCGTGGTGATCAAGTCCACGATCCCCGTGGGCTTCACCGCCCAGCTGCGCGCCGATCTGGGCACCGACCGCATCCTGTTCTCGCCCGAATTCCTGCGCGAGGGGCGCGCGCTCTACGACAACCTGCACCCGTCGCGCATCGTGGTGGGGGCGCGCACGCCCAAGGCGCTGGCCTTTGCCGACCTGCTGCGGCAGGCAGCCCTCGACCCCGACGTGCCGGTGATCGCCTGCGAAAGCCATGAGGCCGAGGCGATCAAGCTGTTCGCCAATACCTATCTGGCCATGCGCGTGGCCTTCTTCAACGAACTGGACAGCTATGCGCTGGCCCATGGCATGGACAGCCGCCAGATCATCGAGGGCGTCTGCCTGGACCCGCGCGTGGGCCGGGGCTACAACAACCCCTCCTTCGGCTATGGCGGCTACTGCCTGCCCAAGGATACCAAGCAGCTGCTGGCCAACTATGACCGCGTGCCGCAGAACCTGATCCGCGCGATCGTCGAATCGAATGCGACGCGCAAGGATTTCATCGCCGACCGCATCCTGGCGCTGCGGCCCCGGCGGGTGGGCATCTACCGCCTGGTGATGAAGGCGGGCAGCGACAATTTCCGCGACAGCTCGATCCAGGGCATCATGAAGCGGGTCAAGGCCAAGGGGGTCGAGGTGATCGTCCACGAACCCCGCCTGGCGGAAGAGACCTTCTTCAACAGCCGCGTCGAACGCGACCTGGCGCGGTTCAAGACCGATTGCGACGTGATCGTGGCCAACCGGATGACGCCCGACCTGGCCGACGTGGCCGACCGCGTCTTTACCCGCGACCTGTTCGGCGCCGACTGACCGGTTGGATTCGCCCGTGCCCCGGGCTATCACGGGCGCCCGACCGCGAAGGAGCCGCCGATGACCCTGCCGCCCGAGACCCAAGGACGCATCGCCCGCGCCGTGGCCGCCGAGATCGGCGCCACCCCCGCCCAGGTGACCGCCGCGGTCGAGCTGCTGGACGGCGGCGCCACGGTCCCCTTCGTCGCCCGCTACCGGAAAGAGGCGACCGGGGGCCTGGACGACACCCAGCTGCGCAACCTGGCCGACCGCCTGGCCTATCGGCGCGAGATGGAGGCGCGGCGGCTGGCGATCCTGGGGTCGATCCGCGACCAGGGCAAGCTGACGGCCGAGTTGGAAACCACGATCCTGCGGGCGGAAACCAAGGTCGCGCTGGAAGACATCTACCTGCCCTACAAGCCCAAGCGCCGCACCCGCGCGATGATCGCGCGCGAAAACGGGCTGGGCCCGCTGGCCCAGGCGATCCTGGCCGACCGCCTGGCCGACCCCGCGGCGCTGGCCACGGCCTATGTCACCGACCAGGTGCCCGACGTGAAATCAGCGCTGGACGGCGCGCGCGACATCCTGGCCGAGGGCCTGGCCGAGGATGCGTCCCTGCTGGGCCGGCTGCGCGACCACATGCGCCGCGTAGGCCGCCTGACCGCCCGCGTGGTCGAGGGCAAAGAGACCGAAGGCGCCAAGTTCGCCGACTACTTCGCCCATGACGAACCCTTTGCCACCGCGCCCAGCCACCGCGTGCTGGCCATGCTGCGCGGGCAGAACGAAGGCGTGCTGACCGTCACGCTGGACATCGACCCCGATGCCCCGCGCGGCCAGTCGCCCGCCGAACTGGCCTGTGCCGCCGCGCTCAACGCCGCGGGGCGCGGGGCCGCCGACCAGTGGCTGCGCGAAGCCGCCGCCTGGGCCTGGCGGGTCAAGCTGCGCACCAGCCTGACCGCCGACCTGATGGCCGAATTGCGCGACGCGGCCGAGGCCGAGGCGATCCGCGTCTTTGCCCGCAACCTGAAGGGCCTGCTGCTGGCCGCACCCGCGGGGGGCAAGGCGACCATGGGCCTTGACCCCGGCATCCGCACCGGGGTCAAGGTGGCGGTGGTCGATGCCACGGGCAAGGTTGTGGCCACCGACACCGTCTATCCGTTCCAGCCCCGCAACGACTTGCGCGGCGCGCAGACCACGCTGGCCCGCCTGATCGGCGCCCATGGCGTGCGGCTGGTCGCCATCGGCAACGGCACCGCCAGCCGCGAGACCGAGAAGCTGGTGGCCGACCTGCTGGCGCTGCTGCCCGCAGGCAGCGACCGCCCGGTCAAGGTCGTGGTCAGCGAGGCCGGCGCCAGCATCTATTCCGCGAGCGAACTGGCCGCGCGGGAATTCCCCGACCTGGACGTGTCGCTGCGTGGCGCGGTCAGCATCGCCCGTCGCCTGCAGGACCCGCTGGCCGAACTGGTCAAGATCGAGCCCAGGTCGATCGGCGTCGGCCAGTATCAGCACGACGTCGACCAGACCCGCCTGGCCCGCAGCCTGGATGCCGTGGTCGAGGATGCGGTGAACGCGGTCGGCGTGGAACTGAACACCGCCTCGGCGCCCCTGCTGGCGCGCGTGTCCGGCCTGGGCCCGGGCCTAGCCGAGGCAATCGTGGCCCACCGCGACGCCCACGGCCCCTTCCGCACCCGGCGCGACCTGATGAAGGTGCCGCGGCTGGGCCCGCGCGCCTTTGAACAGGCCGCAGGCTTCCTGCGCATCCGCGACGGGAGCGAGCCGCTCGACGCCTCGGGCGTCCACCCCGAGGCCTATGATGTCGCCCGCCGCATCGTCGCCGCCTGCGGCCGCGACATCCTCGCCCTGATGGGCGACAGCGCCGCGCTGAAGCGGCTGGACCCGCAGCGCTTTGTCGATGGCCGCTTTGGCCTGCCCACGGTGCAGGACATCCTGGCCGATCTGGAAAAGCCCGGCCGCGACCCGCGCCCGGCCTTCCGCACCGCCACCTTTGCCGAGGGCGTGAACGAGATCGCCGACCTGAAGCCGGGCATGTGGCTGGAAGGGACCGTCACCAATGTGGCGGCCTTTGGCGCCTTCGTCGATGTGGGGGTGCACCAGGACGGGCTGGTGCATGTCAGCCAGCTGGCCGACCGCTTCGTGAAAGACCCGCATGAGGTGGTCAAGGCCAGCGACGTGGTGCGCGTCCGCGTGGTCGAGGTGGATGTGCCGCGGAAGCGCATCGGCCTGTCGATGCGCAAGGACGCTGGCGACCCGCGCCCGCCCCGCGACAACGCGCCCGGCCGCCGCGCCCCGCCGCGCAACGACCAGGCGCGCCCGGGCGGCGGCGGCGTCTTTGCCGAGGCGCTGAAGGGCCGCTTCCCCCCGAAGTAGGCCGCCGGACGAGGATTTTTCGCCGAAAAATCCTCGAGACGAAGTTTCTTCGGCGAAGAAACTTCGTCCCTCACCCCGCGCGCGGCAGGGTAAAGGCCGCGGGGTGGCGGAGGCCCAGCAGGTCGCGCAGGCCGGTGACCGAGACCAAGCCGAACCAGGGGGCCAGTTCGCTCTGCGCGACCTCGGCCGCCAGCAGGCCTGCCACGGCGCCCAGGGCGGCTGCGGGCAGCCAGCCGAACCAGCCCTGGCGCAGCAGCAGCGCCGTCGCGGGCAGCGCGATCAGCCAGCCGATCCAGGAAAACACCGGCGACAGGACCAGCGCCATGCCGGCGGCCCACAGCGCCAGGCCCGTCACCCCGGCCCAATCCCCCACCAGGGCAAAGACCGCCAGCAGCACAAGGCCCGCCGCCACGGGCGCCAGCCACAGCGTTGCCCCGGCCAGCAGCAGCCCGCCGGGGCCCACCACCGTCCAGCCGCCGGGGGCTGACCGCAGGTGTTTCACGCAGCCGATCCGCCGACGGTCAGCCCGCCGATCAGCAGCGTGGGCTGACCCACGCCCACGGGCACCCACTGCCCGGCCTTGCCGCAGTTGCCGATGCCGGGGTCCAGCGCCAGGTCGTTGCCGATGCCGCGGATCTGCTGCAGGGCGGTCGCGCCGTCGCCGATCAGCGTCGCGCCCTTGATCGGCGCGCCGATGCGGCCGTTCTGGACGCGATAGGCCTCGGTGCAGGAAAAGACGAACTTGCCGTTGGTGATGTCGACCTGGCCGCCGCCGAAGCCCACGGCATAGATGCCGTCGCGCACCTCGGCCACCAGCGCGGCCGGGTCGGCCTGGCCCGCGCGCATGTAGGTATTGGTCATCCGCGGCATCGGGATATGGGCAAAGCTTTCGCGCCGGCCGTTGCCGGTGGGGGCCACGCCCATCAGCCGGGCGTTCTGGCGGTCCTGCATGTAGCCCACCAGGATGCCGTCCTCGATCAGCACGGTGGCGTTCGAGGGCGTGCCCTCGTCGTCGATGGTCAGGCTGCCGCGGCGGTCGGGCAGGGTGCCGTCGTCCAGCACGGTGACGCCGGGGGCGGCGATGCGCTGGCCCATCAGCCCGGCAAAGGCCGAGGTGCGCTTGCGGTTGAAGTCGCCCTCGAGCCCGTGGCCCACCGCCTCGTGCAGCAGCACGCCGGGCCAGCCGGGGCCCAGGGCCACCTCCATCACGCCGGCGGGGGCGGGCACGGCGTCAAGGTTCACGCGGGCGATGCGGATCGCCTCGGCCACCAGCCCCTTCCAGTGCGCGGGGTCCAGCAGTCCCGCCAGGCCAAAGCGCCCGCCGCCGCCGGCCGAGCCGCTCTCGCGCCGGCCGTCGCGGTCCAGGATCACCTGCACGTTCATCCGCGCCATCGGGCGGATGTCGGTCAGCACCGGGCCTTCGGGGCGCAGGATCGTCACCTCCTGCAGGCCGGCCGACAGGCTGGCGGTGACCTGGACCACGCGCGGGTCCTGGGCGCGGGCATGGGCGTCGATCTCGCGCAGCGTATCGATCTTGGCGGCAAAGCCCGCATCGGCCATCGGGTCGGTTTCGGCATAGAGTCGGCGGTTGGTGCCGGGGGGCGGCGGGGCCATCACGCCGCCACCTGCACCCACGGCCAGCCGCGCGGTGGCCACGGCGCGGGTCAGGGCGGCTTCGGAAATCTCGGTCGAATGGGCATAGCCTGCCACCTCGCCGCGCACGGCGCGCAGGCCGAAGCCTTCGGAGGCGTCATAGCTGGCCTGACGGATGCGGCCGTCGTCGAGCAGGATGGCCTCGGACCGGCGGCGTTCCAGGAACAGTTCGCCATCTTCGGCCCCTGCGACAGCTTGTCGCAGAAGCGCCAGCGCCCGCCCTTCGTCCAGCCGGGTTTCGAAAGGACGGAAAGGGGCTTCGGCCGATTGGGTCATGACTGCTGTCCTTGATCTGGATCAACCGGCGACGACCTGCCGCAACGGTTCCGCTTGTGAGGATGCCCCGAATATGGTTTGAAAAACTCGGGATACAACGGGATTCTGTCCGAAGGGGGCAGGGTTCCGGCAAGCGGCGGAAAGCCGCATCACAGACGGGAACAGACCATGTGCCAGCTTCTTACTCGCACCGGCCTTGCGGCCGTTCTTGCCGCAGCCGCCAGCACCGCCGCTCTGGCCCAGCAGTCGCTGGAGATCGTCGGCCGTCCGGTGGAGGGCGCCATGGGCTTTCAGCCCGCCGCCACCGAACTGGCGCGCGATCTGCAGGGGCTGGACCAGATGATCCTGGTGATCATCACCGTGATCACGATCTTCGTCACGGGGCTGCTGATCACGGTGATGGTGCGCTACAACCGCCGTGCGAACCCCCGGCCGGCGACCTTCACCCACAATTCGCCGCTGGAAGTGGCCTGGACGGTGGTGCCGATCCTGATCCTGGTGTTCATCGGCGCCTTCTCGCTGCCCGTGCTGTTCAAGCAGCAGGAATTCCCCGAGGGCGACATCACCATCAAGGTGACCGGCTACCAGTGGTACTGGGGCTATGAATATGTCGACGACGGCGTGGCCTTCGACAGCTTCATGCTGGCCAGGGAAGACCTGGCCGCCTACGGCTACCCGGAAAGCGACTATCTGCTGGCCACCGACACCGCCGTCGTCGTGCCCGTGGGCAAGAAGGTCGTCATGCAGGTGACCGCTGCGGACGTGATCCATTCGTGGAAGATCCCGGCTTTCGGCGTGATGCAGGACGCCGTCCCCGGCCGCCTGGCGCAGGCCTGGTTCGAGGTCGAGCGCGAGGGCATCTACTACGGCCAGTGCTCGGAGCTCTGCGGCAAAGACCATGCCTACATGCCGATCACCGTCAAGGCCGTCAGCCAGGAGGTCTATGACCGCTGGCTCGAGGCCGCCAAGGCCGGCGACGTGCAGCTGACGGCCGACATCCTGGCCGGCACCACCCGTCTGGCGCAGAACTGACCCCGCCCGGCAGGGTGCGGGCCGCGACCGGCGGCCCGCGTCCCACCTGACACGAGGCAACGATGACCGACATCCATCTGGCCGAACAATCGCCCGAGGCGGGGTTCGGCGATTATGTGCAGCTGCTGAAGCCGCGCGTCATGTCGCTGGTGGTGTTCACCGCCGCGGTGGGGCTGCTGGTGGCGCCGGTGTCCGTGCATCCCTTTGTCGCCGCGACCGCGATCCTGTTCATCGCGCTGGGGGCGGGGGCGTCGGGCGCGCTGAACATGTGGTGGGATGCCGACATCGACGCCGTGATGCGCCGCACCCGCGGCCGCCCTGTGCCCGCGGGCCGCGTCGCCCCGGACGAGGCGCTGGCGGTCGGCCTGGCGCTGTCGGGCATCGCCGTGGTGATGCTGGGGCTGGCGGCGAACTGGGTGGCGGCGGGCCTGCTGGCCTTTACCATCTTCTTCTATGCCGTTGTCTACACGATGTGGCTCAAGCGGACGACGCCGCAGAACATCGTCATCGGCGGGGCGGCCGGGGCCTTTCCGCCCATGATCGGCTGGGCCGTGGCGACCGGGGGCGTCAGCTTCGAATCCGCGCTGATGTTCGCGCTGATCTTCATGTGGACGCCGCCGCATTTCTGGGCGCTGGCGCTGTTCATGAACGACGACTATTCGAACGCCGGGGTGCCCATGCTGACGGTCACGCATGGCCGGCGCGCGACGCGGGCCCATGTGCTGGCCTACACGCTGGCGCTGGCGCCGCTGGCGGTGGGGATCGGCTTCACCGCGATCGGCGGTTGGGTCTATCTGGCGGTGGCGGTGGCGCTGAACCTGTGGTTCATCCGTGGCGCCGTGGCGATCTGGCGCCGGGATGAGGCCACGGCCGAGGCCGACCGCTATGCCGTCGAAAAGCGGTTCTTCGGCTTTTCGCTGTCCTATCTGTTCCTGCATTTCGGCGCGCTGCTGGTCGAGGCGGCCCTGCGCGCCCAGGGCTGGGGGGCCTGGGAATGAAGCTTCAACCGCTGCATGAACTCCACACCCGCCGGTTCGGCCGCAACCTGGGGGTCGGGCTGCTGCTGGCATTGTTTGTCGCGCTGGTCTTCGGGCTGACGGTGGTCAAGGTGACCTCGATCGGACCGATGCCGGCCTTCGACCATGCGGTGCGGCCCGAACTGGTTCCGCAAGGGGGGGAATAGGCATGTTTTCCCGACTGACCGGGCCGCGGCGGACCGCGGCGCAGCTGGTGACGGTGGTGGCGGTCATGGGGTCGCTGTCCTTTGCGGCGGTGCCCTTCTACGACTGGTTCTGCCGCGTGACCGGCTTTGGCGGGGCGACCGGTGTCGCGGCTGCGGCCAGCGACACGATCCTGGACCGCACGATCACCGTGCGCTTCGACGCCAGCAAGGAACGCGGCATGCCGTGGGAGTTCCGCCCCGTGCAGCGGGAAATGACCTTGCGCATCGGCGAGACGGGCCTGGCCTTCTATGAGGCCTACAACCCCATCGACCGCACCGTGGCGGGCACCGCCAGCTACAACGTCACCCCCTATGCGGCGGGCGGCTATTTCACCAAGATCGACTGCTTCTGCTTTCAGGAACAGGTTCTGGCGCCCGGCGAACGGGTGCAGATGCCCGTCACCTTCTATGTCGACCCCGAGATCGTGACCGACCGCGAAGGCAAGTTCGTGCACACGATCACGCTGTCCTATACCTTCCATGAAACCGAGCTGCCCGGGGAACAGGCGGCGCTGCCGTCGGCAACCCCGGCACCTGTCAACTGACGCCGACAACGAGGGAACCCCGCCATGGCCCATGTCAAGAACCACGACTATCACGTCCTTCCGCCATCCATCTGGCCCTTCCTGGGGGCGGTCGGCGCGTTTGTGATGCTGTTCGGCGCCGTGCTGTGGATGCATGGCAACGGGCCCTGGCTGGGGCTGATCGGCCTGGCCACGGTGCTCTATGTCATGTTCGCCTGGTGGTCGGACGTGGTGCGCGAAAGCCAGGCGGGCGACCATACCCCGGTGGTGCGCATCGGCCTGCGCTATGGCTTCATCATGTTCATCATGTCCGAAGTCATGTTCTTCGCGGCCTGGTTCTGGAGCTTCTTCAAGCACGCGCTCTACCCCATGAACCCCGAGGGGCTGAGCCCGATGGTCGACGGCGTCTGGCCGCCCGCGGGGATCGAGACCTTCGACCCCTGGCACCTGCCGCTGATCAACACGCTGATCCTGCTGTGCTCGGGCGCGGCGGCGACCTGGGCGCACCATGCGCTGGTGCATGAAAACAACCGCCGCGACCTGAAGCAGGGCCTGTGGCTGGCGATCGGCCTGGGCGTGATGTTCACCTTCTTCCAGGCCTATGAATACAGCCACGCCGCCTTCGGCTTTGCGGGCAACATCTATGGCGCCAACTTCTTCATGGCGACCGGGTTCCACGGCTTCCACGTCATCATCGGCACGATCTTCCTGTCGGTCTGCCTGATCCGCGCCTACAAGGGCCACTTCACCCCCGAAAAGCATGTCGGGTTCGAGGCCGCGGCCTGGTACTGGCACTTCGTCGACGTGGTCTGGCTGTTCCTCTTCGCCGCCGTCTACATCTGGGGCGGCTGACCGCTCCATCAGGGCCAATCTTCCGGGCGCGGGCCTTCGGGGCCGCGCCCTTGCGTTTCGGGGTCTGCCATGCGCCGTCTGATCGTTCCGCTGCTGTTCGGCCTGATCGGGGCCGCGATCCTGATCAGTCTGGGCAACTGGCAGATGCGCCGCCTGGCCTGGAAGTCCGAGGTCCTGGCCCGGATCGAGGCGCAGATCGCCGCCCCGCCCGGCACGCTGCCCGCCGCGCCCGACCCGCAGGCCGATCTCTATCGCCCGGTGACGGTCAGCGGCACCTTCACCGGCCAGCGGCTGTTCGTCCTGGCCAGTCAGAAGGATGTGGGCGCGGGCCACCGCGTGATCGAGCTGTTCCGCACCGAGACGGGCCGCGCGATCCTGGTCGACCGCGGATTCCTGCCGGACGGCGCGCGCGACCGGATCGGTCCGCCCGCCACCGCCACCGTGACCGGCAACCTGAACTGGCCGGACGAGGTCGACGGCTTCACCCCCGAACCAGACCTGACCCGCGGGTTGTGGTTCGCCCGCGACCTGCCCGCGATGGCGGCCCATCTGGGGGCAGATCCGGTGCTGGTGGTGGCGCGCACCGCGACCGACCCCGCGATCCGCCCCTGGCCCGTCGACACCGCGGGCATCCCCAACGACCACCTGGAATATGCGGTCACCTGGTATTCGCTGGCGGCCGTCTGGCTGGGGATGACAGGGCTGCTTCTGTGGCGTATCAGACGCCGGATGGACTGATCGGAAGACTGCGCGATGCGTTACATCTCGACCCGCGGAACGGCGCCCGTGCTCGGCTTTTCCGAGGCGATGATGACGGGCCTGGCGCGCGACGGCGGCCTCTATGTCCCCGAGGCGGTGCCGGTGCTGAGCCATGCCGAAATCGCGGCCATGGCGGGCCTGCCCTATGAGGACGTGGCCTTCCGCGTCATGCGCCCCTTCGTGGGCGAGGCCTTTGACGACGACACGTTCCGCGGCCTGATCGGCCTGGCCTATGCGGGGTTCGGCCATGCCGCCCGCGCGCCACTGGTGCAGCTGGGCCCGAACCATTTCCTGCTGGAGCTGTTCCACGGTCCGACGCTGGCCTTCAAGGACTTTGCCATGCAGCTGATCGGCCGGCTGATGCAGGCCGCGCTGGCGCAATCGGGCGAACGCATCACCATCGTGGGCGCGACCAGCGGCGACACCGGTTCGGCCGCGATCGAGGCCTTCCGCGGCCTGCCCAATGTCGATGTGGTGATCCTGTTCCCGCATGGCCGCGTGTCCGATGTCCAGCGCCGGCAGATGACCACCCCGGTCGAGCCGAACGTCCATGCCCTGGCGGTCGAGGGCGACTTCGACGACTGCCAGGCGCGGCTGAAAGACATGTTCAACGACTTCGCCTTCCGCGACGAGGTGCGCCTGGCGGGGGTGAACAGCATCAACTGGGCGCGGGTTCTGGCGCAGGTTGTCTACTACTTCAGCGCGGCGACCGCGCTGGGCGCGCCGCACCGCCCCGTCGACTTTACCGTGCCCACGGGCAATTTCGGCGACATCTTCGCCGGGTCGATCGCGCGGGCCATGGGCCTGCCCATCGGGCGGCTGGTGATCGCCACCAACCAGAACGACATCCTGCACCGCGCGCTGACCACGGGGGCCTATGTGATGCAGGGCGTGCACCCCTCGATCAGCCCGTCGATGGACATCCAGGTGTCGTCCAACTTCGAACGCGCGCTGTTCTATGCCTATGACCGCGATGCGGGGGCGGTGGCCCAGCTGATGGCCGAACTGCGGTCGGGCGGCTTTGCCATCAGCCAGGGCGCGCTGCAGGCGCTGCGCGGGCTCTATGCCTCGGGCCGCGCGTCCGAGGCGGAAACCGCCGCCACCATCGCCCGCGCGCTGGCGCAATCGGGCGAGCTGCTCTGCCCGCATTCCGCCGTGGGCGTCAAGGTGGCCGAGGAACATGTCGGCGCCCATCCCATGGTGACGCTGGCCACCGCCCATCCCGCCAAGTTCCCCGATGCCGTGCAGGCCGCGACCGGCCTGCGCCCCGCGCTGCCCGCGCGCATGGCCGACCTGTTCGACCGGCCCGAGCGGGTGACGCGCGTGCCCAACGACCTGGCCGCGCTGCAGGCCCTTGTCCGCGAAAGGATCGCCCGGTGACGCTGAACCTGACCACGCTGGCCAATGGGGTCCGGATCGTGACCGAGAACATGCCGGGGCTGAAATCGGTCTCGGTTGGGGTCTGGGTCTGCGCGGGCGGCCGGCACGAACGCGCCGACCAGAACGGCATCGCACATTTCCTGGAACACATGGCGTTCAAGGGCACCGCGGGCCGCAGCGCCCTGCAGATCGCCGAGGAGATCGAGGATGTGGGCGGCTACATCAACGCCTATACCAGCCGCGAGATGACGGCCTATTATGCCCGGGTCCTGTCGGGCGATGTGGGCCTGGCGCTGGACGTGATCGCCGACATCGTGCTGAACCCCGTGTTCGATGCGCGCGAGATCGAGACCGAGCGCCACGTCATCCTTCAGGAAATCGGCCAGGCGCTGGACACGCCTGACGACATCATCTTCGACTGGCTGCAAGAGGTGAGCTACCCCGACCAGCCCTTTGGCCGCGCCATCCTGGGCGAGGCCGCGCGCGTCGCGGCCTTTGCCCGCGACGACCTGACGGGCTTTGTCGCCCAGCACTACAGCCCGGCGAACATGATCGTCTCGGCCGCGGGCGGGGTGGATCACGGCCAGGTCGTGGCGCTGGTGGAACGGCTGTTCGGCGGCCTGGCCGCGCGGCCGGCCCAGGTGATCGCGCCCGCGGCCTTCCTGGGGGGCGAACGGCGCGAGGTGAAGGCCCTGGAACAGGTGCATTTCGCGCTCAGCTTCGAGGCGCCGGGCTACCGCGATGCGGCCGTGCACACCGCGCAGGTGTTTTCCACCGCGCTGGGCGGCGGCATGTCCAGCCGCCTGTTCCAGAAGATCCGCGAGGAACGCGGCCTCTGCTATGCGATCTATGCCCAGTCGGGCGCCTATGAGGATACCGGCCAGATCACGATCTATGCCGGCACCTCCGAGGAGGAGATCGGCGAACTGACCGGCCTGACCATCGACGAGCTGAAGCGGTCCGCCGACGAGATGACCGAGGCCGAGGTCGCCCGCGCCCGCGCCCAGCTGAAGGCCGGCCTGCTGATGGGGCTGGAAAGCCCCTCGAACCGGGCCGAACGCAACGCGCGGATGCTGGCGATCTGGGGCCGGGTGCCCGACCTGGACGAATCGGTGGCCAAGATCGAGGCCGTGGGCCTGTCCGACGTGCGCCGCTATGCCGAGGCGATGGGATCGGCGCGCGCGGCGCTGGCGCTCTACGGCCCGGTGGCCGCCGCCCCGGGGCTGGAGGCGATCCGCGAACGGCTTGCCGCCTGATGCTTTCGCTGCGGCGGAAACCGGCGATCGAGACCGAGCGGATGACGCTGCGCCTGCCGCAGCATGCCGATTTCAACGCCTGGATCGCGCTGCGCGCCGAAAGTGCCGCCTTCCTGAAGCCCTGGGAACCCGCCTGGGCCGAAGACCACCTGAGCCGCCGCGCCTTTACCGCCCGCGTCACCTGGGCCGCCCGGGCCGAGGCGCAGGGCACGGCGCTGCCGCTCTTGCTGATCCGGCGCAGCGACCGGGCGCTGCTGGGCGCGATCACGCTGGACAACATCCGCCGCGGCCCGGCCCAGGCGGGCACGCTGGGTTACTGGATCGGCGCGCCCCATGCCCGCCAGGGCTACATGCGCGAGGCGATCCTGGCGGTGGTCCATCACGCCTTCACGGTGCTCGACCTCAGCCGGATCGAGGCCGCCTGCCTGCCCGAGAACGCGGCAAGCCGCGGCGCCCTGGAACGCTGCGGCTTCAAGTATGAGGGCGTCGCGCAAAGCTACCTGCAGATCGCCGGGCGCTGGCGCAACCATGTCCTTTACGCCTGCCTGCGCGGCGACCGCCGCGGGCGCACCGATGCGGGGTAAGGCGCCCGTTTCCTTGCAAGGAAACGGGCCAGTTCCTTTCAAGGAACTGGCGCCCGGCGTTCACCGATGCGCGAGCGGCCCTTCCGGGCGCTGACGCAGGCCGCGGCTGCGCTAGACTGCGGAACAGGAGGTGACCGATGCGTTCCCTGATCCGCCCGCTTGCCGCCGCCCTGGTCCTGACCGCCGGCCCCGCCGCCGCCCAGGACCGCATCCCCAGCCATTGCATCGCCCTGGCCCAGGGGCCAGAGGTGATCCACAAGGCCCGTTTCGGCGCCCCGCTGGACCCCGACCGCGTGCGCATCAGTTATGTCGATCACGCGACCTTCGTGATCGAGACGTCGGGCGGCCTGGTCGCGGCCACCGATTACACCGGCTGGCTGGGCCCGGCCGACCCGCTGCCCGATGTGGTGACGATGAACAACGCCCACCATACGCACTGGACCGCCGTGCCCGATCCGCGCATCCCCCATGTCCAGCGCGGCTGGGATCAGGGCCAGGGCCCGGCCGACCACCGGCTGGACCTGGGCGAGATGCTGCTTCGCAACGCGCCCACCGACGTGCGCGCCGCCTGGGGCGAAGGCGCGCGGACCAACGGCAATTCGATCTTCGTGTTCGAGGTGGCGGGCCTCTGCATCGGCCATCTGGGCCACCTGCATCACGAACCGACCCCCGAACAATATGCCGCCATCGGCCGGCTGGATGTGGTCATGGTCCCCGTCGGCGGCGGCGACACGATGAGCACCGAGGCCATGTCGCGCGTGGTCTCGCGGCTGCGGTCGTCGGTCGTGCTGCCGATGCACTGGTTTTCCGGCGCCTCGCTGGACGAATTCCTGGACGAGATGGCGGGCGCCTTCCAGATCGTCCGGCTCGAGGACAGCGCGCTGGAACTGGACCTGGCCAGCCTGCCCGGCCGGCCCACGATCATGGTGCTGGAGCCTGCGCTGATCGAGTGACCCCTTGCGCCCGCCCTGCGCCCGCGCCACCAAGGGGGCAGAGGTGCGCCCATGCTGAACCCCGCCGACCCCGCCTTTCTGGATCATCTGGCCGGACTTCTGCCGCCAGACACCCTGCGCCCCTGCGAGGCGCGCCATCTGGAAGAACCCCGCGGCCGCTGGCGCGGGCAGGGGGCGGCGGTCGCCCTGCCGCGCAACGCCGAAGAGGTCGCGATCCTGCTGCGCGCCTGCCATGCGGCCCGCGTGGGCGTGGTGCCCTGGGCCGGGGGCACGGGGCTGGTCGGCGGCCAGCTGATGCCGGATGGCCCGCTGCCGGTGATCCTGGCCATGGACCGGATGACGGCGCTGCGCGGTCTCTGGCCGCAGGAAAACGTGATCGCGGTCGAGGCGGGCATGACCTTGGCCGAGGTGCAGGCGCGGGCCGAAGCCGCGGGGCGGCTGTTTCCGCTGTCGCTGGCCTCCGAGGGCACGGCCCGGATCGGCGGGAACCTGGGCACGAACGCCGGCGGGGTGAACGTGCTGCGCTACGGCAATGCGCGCGATCTGTGCCTGGGGGTCGAGGCGGTGCTGGCCGACGGCACGATCCACCGCGGCCTGACGCGGCTGCGCAAGGACAATACGGGCTATGACCTGCGCCACCTGCTGATCGGGTCCGAGGGCACGCTGGGCATCCTGACCGCGGCGGCGCTGCGGCTGTTTCCGCGCCCCGCGCGGCAGGGCACGGCGCTGCTGACCGTGCCCTCGCCCGCCGCCGCGCTGGACCTGCTGTCGCTGGCGCAGGACCGGCTGCCGGGCCTGATCTCGGCCTTCGAACTGATCTCGGGCACGGGGCTTGACTTTCTGGCCGAAACCCTGCCCGAGCTGCGCCGCCCCTTTTCGCCCCATCCCGCCTGGATGGTGCTGATCGACCTTGGCCTGCCCCGGGCGATGGACCCCGAGGAGGAACTGGCGGCCCTGTTCGAGGCCGCGGCCGAGGCCGGCCTGGCCCAGGACGGTCTGATTGCCCAGTCGGGCGCCCAGCGGGCCGAATTCTGGCAGATGCGCGAGACCATCCCCGAGGCGAACCGCCGCATCGGAGCCGTGGCCAGCCACGATGTCAGCCTGCCCCTGTCCGCGATCCCCGGGTTCATCGACCGCGCCGGCCGGGCGCTGGCCGCCCTGGGCTACTGGCGGATCAACTGCTTCGGCCACCTGGGCGACGGCAACCTGCACTACAATGTCTTCCCCGCCGCCGGCCGCAGCCGGGCCGAGCATCAGAACAGCCGCGACCAGGTGCAGACCTGCGTCCACGATCTGGTGCATGACCTGGGCGGGTCAGTCAGCGCCGAACACGGGATCGGCCGGCTGAAGGTGGCGGACCTGGTCCGCTACGGCGACCCGGCCAAGCTGGCCGCGATGCGCGCGATCAAGGCCGCGCTCGACCCCCACGGGATCCTGAACCCCGGCGCCGTGCTGGGCTGACCCCGTCGCAGGGGGCGCTGCCCCCGTCGCGGCCCGCGGGGCCGCGACTCCCCCGGGGTATTTGGATCAAGAGGAAGTGGCAGCCGGAGTCTGTTCCCCTTCCTCTTGATCCAAATACCCTCGGGGGGTGAGCGCGCAGCGCGAGGGGGGCAGAAGGCCCCCCTTTGCGCCGGTCGGGCCGGGGGTTGGCCCCGCCGGGCTGAATCGGCGGGGACTTTGGGGTGAGGTTGCGAAGGGTTGGGTGTGTCGGACGCGCCGACACCTGCTCTCTAGCCTGCGGCCCCTTGTGCGCCGGTTAATGACTCGCGGGTTATTTCCCCTCGAAGGCACAGAGCGCATGCACCTGCATGCCCAGCCCCTGCAGCCGCCGCCGGCCGCCCAGGTCGGGCAGGTCGACGACAAAGGCGCAGCCCACCACCTGCGCGCCCAGCCGTTCCATCAGGCGGATGCCCGCCTCGGCGGTGCCGCCGGTGGCCAGCAGGTCGTCGACCAGCAGCACCTTCTCGCCCGGCTGCACGGCATCGGTATGCACTTCGAGCACGGCCTGCCCGTATTCCAGCGCATAGGCCTCGCTGATCGTGGCGGCGGGCAGCTTGCCCTTCTTGCGGATCGGCACGAAGCCGGTGGACAGCTGATGCGCCACCGCCCCGCCCAGGATGAAGCCGCGCGCCTCGAGCCCTGCGACCTTGTCGATCCGCTGGCCGGCATAGGGGGCCAGCAGCTGGTCCACCGCCATGCGGAAGCCGCGCGGATCGGCGAACAGCGTGGTGACATCGCGGAACAGGATGCCTTCGTGCGGAAAGTCGACGATGGTGCGGATGTAGTCGCGGACCGTCTTCATGCCTGCCCCCCCAGCACCCGGCCCGCCACCGCGTCCAGCCGCGCGACCACCTTGGGGTCGCGCCGGTCGGCGGCGGTCAGGATCGCATGGTCCAGCGCGCGGTCGCAGCCATGCGGGCAGGGGTCGCGCCCCGCCCCCAGGATCGCGGGCAGCCGCGCCATCAGCCCGCGCGCGGCCTGGGCACTGGCGCCCAGCACGCGCACCACGCTGGCCACGTCGACCGCGCCGTGATCGGGATGCCAGCAGTCGTAGTCGGTCACCATGGCGACCGAGGCATGGCAGAGCTCGGCCTCGCGCGCGAGTTTCGCCTCGGGCATGTTGGTCATGCCGATCACCGAACAGCCCCAGCTGCGATACAGCTGCGATTCGGCGAGGGTCGAGAACTGCGGCCCTTCCATGCACAGATAGGTGCCGCCGCGGTGCAGGGGGATGCCCAGGTCCCGCGCCGCCCGGGCGCAGGCCTCGCCCAGCCGGGGGCAGGTCGGGTGGGCCATGGACACATGCGCCACGCAGCCCGTGCCGAAGAACGACCTGGTGCGCGCGACCGTGCGGTCGACGAACTGGTCGACGATGACGAAATCGCCCGGCGCCATGTCCTCGCGCAGTGACCCGCAGGCCGACAGGCTGACGACATCGGTCACGCCCAGCCGTTTCAGCGCGTCGTTATTGGCGCGATAGGGCACATCGCCCGGTGCATGGACATGCCCGCGGCCGTGGCGCGGCAGAAAGGCCATGGGCACGCCGTCCAGCCGGCCCACCAGGATGTCGTCCGACGGCGCGCCCCAGGGGGTGTCGACGGTGATCCAGCTGGCGCCTTCCAGCCCCTCGACCTGGTAAAGCCCCGATCCGCCGATAATGCCGATCATGGTCTGCATGTCGCCCCCGCCCCTGTTGCAGGCGCAGCATAGGGCAGGGCGGGGGCGACATGCAGACCATGATCGGCATTATCGGCGGATCGGGGCTTTACCAGGTCGAGG
>JACXUX010000170.1 GCA_014763725.1 Rhodobacterales bacterium | reverse complement strand
GCCCTCGTGCCCTCGGAGGCCGCCGCCCCGCGCCCCGGCCCGGTCGAGGCACGGCTGCGCGCCGTGCATCCCGACGACCTGTCCCCGCGCGAGGCGCTGGCCCTGGTCTACGAACTGCGCGCGCTGCTGGCGGCGGGCGAGGCGCCCGACGTCGCGGGCTGACGCCCCGCCCGTTCACGAACGCCCGATCACCGTGTCACGAAACTGACATGGCGGGAAAACGCCGCTGTTACATAACCGAGTCATCTGGGGCCCGAAACAGAAACCGGAGTTCCCGATGTTCCGCACCCTCAGCCTTTCGGCGCTGGCCCTTGGCGCCGCGATGTCGCCGGCCCTTGCCCAGACGGAAATCCAGTGGTGGCACGCCATGGGCGGCGAACTGGGCCAGAAGCTGGAAGCGATCGTCGCCGACTACAACGCGACCCAGACCGACTACAAGGTCGTGCCCAGCTTCAAGGGCACCTATGCCGAAACGATGACCGCCGCCATCGCCGCGTTCCGCGCCAAGGAACAGCCCGCCATCGTGCAGGTGTTCGAGGTGGGCACCGGCACGATGATGGCCGCCAAGGGCGCCGTCTATCCGGTCTATCAGCTGATGGCCGACATGGCCGAACCCTTCGACCCCTCGGCCTTCCTGCCGGCCGTCGTGGGCTACTACACCGACACCGCCGGCAACATGCTGTCGATGCCCTTCAACAGCTCGACCCCGATCCTGTATTACAACAAGGACGTGTTCGAGAAGGCGGGCCTGGACCGCAACACCCCGCCCAAGACCTGGGAAGAGGTCGAGGCGTTCTCGCGGCAGATCATGGCCTCGGGTGCGGCGAAGTGCGGCTTCACCACCGGCTGGATCAGCTGGGTGCAGCTGGAAAACTTCTCGGCCTGGCACAACCAGCCCATCGGCACGCTGGAAAACGGCTTCGGCGGGCTGGAAACCGAGCTGACGGTGAACGGCCCCGTCCAGGTGCGCCACTGGGAAAACCTGGCCCGCTGGCAGAAGGAAGGCCTCTTCCAGTATGGCGGCCCGGTCGGCGGCAACGATGCCCCGCCCAAGTTCTATACCCAGGAATGCGCGATCTACATGAACTCGTCGGCCAGCCGCGCCGGTGTGATCGCCAATGCCAAGGACTTCGAGGTCGGCTACGGCATGCTGCCGCATTACGCCGACATCGCGCCGCAGAACTCGATCATCGGCGGTGCCACGCTGTGGGTGCTGCAGGGCCGGCCCGAGGCGGAATACAAGGCCGTGGCCGATTTCTTCACCTACCTGTCCAGCGCCGAGGTGCAGGCCAAGTGGCACCAGGAGACCGGCTATCTGCCGATCACCCAGGCCGCCTGGGACCTGTCGAAATCGCAGGGCTACTATGACGCCAACCCCGGCGCCGATGTCTCGATCCGCCAGATGACGCTGAACGCGCCCACGGCCAATTCCAAGGGCCTGCGCTTCGGGTCCTACGTCCAGATCCGCGGCATCATCGACGAGGAATTCCAGGCCCTGCTGGCCGGCCAGAAGGACGCGCAGACCGCGCTGAACGACCTGGTCGCCCGCGGCAACGTGCTGATCCGCGAATTCGAGGCCGCGAACAAGTAACCGGCCCCCAGGGGCCCCGTGCAGCCCGCGCGACCCCGCGCGGGCTGATCCCCTTTTTCCGGACCCGTCGATGAAGCGCGCCGTCTTTCGCAACCGGCTGTTGCCCTGGGTGCTGCTGGCCCCGCAACTGGCCGTGACCTTCGTCTTCTTCCTGTGGCCCGCGGCCCAGGCGGGCTGGCAGAGCTTCCTGCGCGAGGATGCCTTCGGCCTGAAGACCACCTTCGTGGGGCTGGCCAACTATTCCCGGCTGCTGGACGATGGCGAATATCTGAACGCGGTCGGCGTGACGGCGGTGTTTTCGGTCTCGGTCGCGGTGCTGGGCATGTCGGTCGCGCTGCTGCTGGCGCTGGCGGTGGACCGGATGGTGACCACGGCGCGCGGCTATACCACGCTGCTGGTCTGGCCCTATGCGGTGGCCCCCGCGATCGCGGGCCTGCTGTGGTGGTTCATCTTCAACCCCACCATCGGGCTGATGCCGCATGTGCTGGGCCTGATGGGCATCGACTGGGACCACAGCCTGAATGGCAACCAGGCGATGATCCTGGTGGTCATCGCCGCGGCGTGGAAGCAGATCAGCTACAACTTCCTGTTCTTCGTGGCCGGGCTGCAGTCGATCCCCGCGTCCCTGCGCGAGGCCGCGGCCATCGACGGCGCGGGCCCGTTCCGGCGGTTCCTGACCATCACCTTCCCGCTGCTGGCGCCGACCTCGTTCTTCCTGCTGGTGGTCAACACGGTCTATGCGCTGTTCGACACCTTTCCGGTCATCGACGCCACCACCGAGGGCGGCCCCGCCCAGGCCACCAACATCCTGGTCTACAAGGTCTATGTCGACGGCTTCCTGGGGCTGAACCTGGGGTCGTCAGCGGCGCAGTCGGTGGTGCTGATGGCGGTGGTCGTGGCGCTGACCGTGGTGCAGTTCCGCTATGTCGAACGCCGGGTGGAGTATTAGGCCATGGTCGAACGTCGTCCCCTGCTGCAGGCCGCGGCCCATCTGGTGCTGATCCTTGGCGTGCTGATCGTGGCCTTTCCGGTCTGGCTGGCCATCGTCGCCTCGACCCACCCGCAAGAGGCGTTCCAGACCGGGCTGATCCCGGTCTGGCCGGGCAGCCACGCGGTGGAAAACTACAGTGCCATGCTGGGGCAGGGCCTGTCGAACCTGGGCGCGCCGCCGCTGGGCGGCATGCTGTGGAACAGCCTGGTGATGGCGCTGGTCATCGCCTGCGGCAAGATCGCGATCTCGATCACCTCGGCCTTTGCCATCGTCTACTTCCGCTTTCGGTTCCGCATGCTGGCCTTCTGGTGCATCTTCATCACGCTGATGCTGCCGGTCGAGGTGCGGATCCTGCCCACCTTCAAGGTGGCGGCCGATCTGCGCATGCTGAACAGCTATGCCGGCCTGACCATTCCCCTGATCGCCAGTGCCACGGCCACCTTCCTGTTCCGCCAGGTCTTCCTGACCATCCCGGATGAGCTGATGGAGGCCGCGCGGATCGACGGCGCGGGGCCGATGCGGTTCTTTACCGACATCCTGATCCCGCTGTCGCGGACCAATATCGCGGCCTTGTTCGTGATCCTCTTCATCTACGGCTGGAACCAGTATCTCTGGCCGCTGCTGATCACCACGGACGAGGGGTATTACACCATCGTCGCGGGCATCAAGCGCATGGCCGAGGCGGTCGATGCGATCCCGGTCTGGAACTACGTGATGGCCGCCGCGGTGCTGGCCATGCTGCCGCCGGTGGCGGTGGTCATCCTGATGCAGCGGGTCTTCGTGAAGGGCCTGATCGAGACGGAGAAGTGAATGGCGACGATCGCGTTGCAGGATCTGGGCAAGACCTATGCCGGGGGCGCACCGGCCGTGTCGGGCGTCAGCCTGGATATCGCCGATGGCGAATTCGTCGTGCTGGTGGGCCCGTCGGGTTGCGGCAAGTCCACGCTGCTGCGGATGATCGCGGGGCTGGAAACCATCACCACGGGCCAGGTGCGCATCGGGTCGCGCGTGGTGAACGACCTGGAACCGGCCGAGCGTGACATCGCCATGGTGTTCCAGAACTACGCGCTCTATCCGCACATGACGGTGCGCCAGAACCTGGCCTACGGGCTGAAGAACCGCCGCATGGCGGGGGCCGAGATCGACCGCCGCGTGGCCGAGGCCGCCGCGATCCTGGAAATCGCCCCCTATCTGGACCGCAAGCCGCGCCAGCTGTCGGGCGGCCAGCGCCAGCGCGTGGCGATGGGCCGGGCGATCGTGCGCGAACCCGCGGCCTTCCTGTTCGACGAACCGCTGTCCAACCTGGATGCCAAGCTGCGCGTCACCATGCGCGGCGAGATCCGCCAGCTGCAGCGCCGGCTGGGCACGACCAGCGTCTATGTCACCCATGACCAGGTCGAGGCGATGACGCTGGCCGACCGGCTGGTGGTGCTGAACAAGGGCCGGGTGGAACAGATCGGCGCACCGCTGGAGGTCTATCGCCAGCCCGCGACGGTCTTTGTCGCGGGCTTCATCGGGGCGCCGGCGATGAACCTGCTGAACGCCGCGCGCGAGGGCGGGGCGGTGGTGCTGGGCGGACAGGCGCTGGCCGTGGCCGCGCCGCCGGGCGCGGGGCCGGTCGTGCTGGGCCTGCGGGCCGAGGATCTCCACCCCGCCTCCCCCGGCACGCCGGGCGCGCTGGACCTCGCCGTCACCCATGTCGAAGAGCTGGGCGCGCAGCGTCTGGTGCACGGCCATGTCGCGGGCCAGCCGCTGGTCGCGGCCGTGACCGCCGATCTGGCGCTGGCCGACCGGCTGGCGCTGGGCCTGAATCCCCGGGCCGCGCATCTGTTCGACGCCACCAGCGGCCGGCGTCTGGCCTGATCCCCCCGCATGACCCGGGCGCGCCGCCCGGGTCATGCGGATGTCATCTGGCCCGACTAGAGTGTGCTCTCAGATATTACTTTGCAGGAGACCCCCGATGCATCGTCTGATCCTGTCCGCCGTTGCCGCGCTGGCCCTGGCCTCGGGCGCGCAGGCCGAAGTGGCCGGCAAGCTGGTCCTTTACACCTCGCAGCCGAACGAGGATGCGCAGAAGACCGTGGATGCCTTCATGGCCGCCAATCCCGGCGTCACGGTCGAATGGGTGCGCGACGGCACCCCCAAGATCATGGCCAAGTTCCGCGCCGAACTGGCCGCGGGCGCGCCGCAGGCCGACGTGCTGCTGATCGCCGACAGCGTGACGATGGAGGGCCTGAAGGCCGAGGGCCTGCTGATGCCGCACCCCGAGGCCGACATCTCGGCCTATGAACCCGGCATCATGGATGCCGACAAGTTCTGGTTCGCGACCAAGCTGATCACCACGGGCATCGTGCACAACACCTCGGCCCCGGTCGTGCCGACCTCGTATCGCGACCTGGCCGCGCCGGAAGTGTCGGGCGCGTTCATGATGCCCTCGCCGCTGGCCTCGGGGGCGGCGACGATCCACATGGTGTCGGTGACCGGCGTCCCCGAACTGGGGTGGGAGTTCTATCAGACCCTGGCCGACCAGGGCGCGCTGGCCGATGGCGCGAACGGCGGCGTGCTCAAGGCCGTGGCGGGGGGCGAGAAGCTCTACGGCTTCCTGGTCGACTTCCTGGCGATCCGCGAGGCCGCCAAGGGCGCGCCGATCCGCTTCGTCTTCCCGGCCGAGGGCGTGTCGGCCGTGTCCGAGCCGGTTGCGATCGTCGCGGGCACGAAGAACCCCGATGCGGCCAGGGCCTTTGTCGACTTCCTGATTTCGGAACCGGGCCAGCAGCTGGCGGCCGACATGGGCTATCTGCCCGCCCATCCCGGCGTGACGCCGCCCGCGGGCTTCCCGGCGCGCGACACGATTCGCATCCTGCCCTTTGACCCGGCGCGTGCGCTGGCCGAAGAGGCGCAGAACAAGGCCCGCTTCACCGAGATGTTCGGCGGCTGACCTGACCGGCGTGCGGACGATCGGCGCTGTCCCGGCCGGGGGGCCGGGGCTGCGCGGCCTGACGGGCGAGCCGCTGCTGCTGTCGCTGACGGCGGTGGCGGTGCTGCTGCTGTTCGGGCTGCCGCTGGCCGCGGTGGCGCGGCTGGCGCTGCTGGCTGACGGCGGCGGGATCGACGCCTTTGCCCAGGCGCTGGCCAGCCGGTCGGTGCAGCGCGCGCTGTGGCGCAGCCTGGAAAGCGCCACGCTGGCGGCGGGCCTGGCGACGCTGGCGGGGGGCGCGCTGGGGCTGCTGATCGGGCTGACCGACCTGCGCGGGCGGGTGGCGCTGTCCTTCGGCATCCTGATGCTGGCGATGATCCCCGCGCATGTGACGGCCATCGCCTGGATGCAGATGCTGGGGCCGTCCAGCGTGGTGCTGAACCTGCTGGGGCTGGCCCCGCCGCCCGGGACGACCAGCCCGCTGTATTCCCGCGGGGGGGTGATCGCGCTGCTGGCGCTGCAGCAGGTGCCGCTGGTCTATCTGACGATGCGCGCCGCGCTGCGCGCGCTGCCGCGCGACCTGGCCGAGGCGGCGCAGGTCGCGGGCGCGGGCCGCGGGCGGGTGCTGGCGCGGATCATCCTGCCGCTGACCGGGCCGGCCTGGGCCGCGGGCTTTGCGCTGGCCTTCGTCTCGGCGCTGGGCAATTTCGGGGTGCCGGCGCTCTTGGGCATTCCGGGGCGCTATGTCACGCTGCCGGTGCTGATGTGGCAGCGGCTGGCGTCGTCGGGGCCCACGGTGCTGGGCGATCTGGCGGTGCTGGCCTGTCTGATCGGGGCGGTGGCGGTGGGGGCGGTCTGGCTGCAGCTGCGGCT
>JACXUX010000494.1 GCA_014763725.1 Rhodobacterales bacterium | reverse complement strand
GCCCCTTCCTCTTGACCCAAATACCCCACGGGGGTCCGGGGGCGTGAAGCCCCCGGCCTCTCCGCCCGCCCCAAGCCGCGAGGATCCGATGCCCGACTGGGACGAAAGCCAGCCCATCCTGCAGATCGAGAACCTCTCGATCAGCTTCTTCACCCGCCTGCGCGAAATTCCCGCGGTCATGGACTTCTCCTGCACCGTCCGGGCTGGCGAGGCGATGGGCCTGGTGGGCGAATCGGGCTGCGGCAAGTCGACCGTGGCGCTGGCCGTCATGCGCGACCTGGGCCGCACCGGCCGCATCACCGGCGGGCGCATCCTCTTCAAGGGCCGCGACCTGGTCATCATGACCGAACCCGAGCTGCGCGCGCTGCGCGGCAGCCAGATCGCGATGATCTACCAGGAACCCATGGCCAGCCTGAATCCGGCCATGCGCATCGGCGACCAGCTGGCCGAGGTGCCGATGATCCATCAGGGCATGGACCGCAGCGCGGCCCTCGCACTCGCCCGCCAGATGGTGGCCGATGTCCGCCTGCCCGACCCCGACCGCATCCTGCGCGCCTTTCCGCATCAGCTCTCGGGCGGCCAGCAGCAGCGCATCGTCATCGCCATGGCGCTGATGTCGCGCCCCGCGCTGCTGATCCTCGACGAACCCACCACCGCGCTCGATGTCACGGTGGAGGCGGGCATCGTCGATCTGGTGCGCGAACTGGGCCGCAAATACGGCACCTCGATGCTGTTCATCAGCCACAACCTCGGCCTCGTGCTGGATGTCTGCGACCGGCTGACCGTGATGTATTCGGGCGAGGCGGTGGAAACCGGCGCCGTGGTCGAGGTCTTCGAGCGCATGCGCCATCCCTATACCCAGGCGCTGTTCCGCTCGATCCCGCTGCCCGGTGCGGACAAGACCGCCCGCCCGCTGGTGGCCATCCCCGGCAACTTCCCGCTGCCGCACGAACGCCCGCCCGGCTGCAACTTCGGCCCGCGCTGCGCCTTCTTCCAGCCCGGTCTCTGCGATGCTGCCCCCGTGCCCATGGCGCGCGTGGGCGACCGGCACGAAACCCGCTGCCTGCGCTTTACCGAGATCGACTGGGACGCGCCGATCAAG
>JACXUX010000493.1 GCA_014763725.1 Rhodobacterales bacterium | reverse complement strand
ATCAGACTTTACAACACAAAGAGACTTCATTCAGCACTGGATTACAAAACTCCGTTAAGTGTCTATATGAAGAAAATGGATCAGGCTGCATAATGATAGATGGAATAAGAAGTTCTCAAAAAACTATCTTGACAAACAGGGATATTATTATTTTCTTTTAGTAAAGAGGAATTGTTATAAATTTTTATATCATTTTGAAGGTTAAAATCATAAATGTTTATATTTTTATTTCCATGCATAAGAGCATGGAATAAATAGAAAAACAAAAAAAGTATTTGAGCATCGAATACTTATATAACTATAGGCATTACTACTGTTATGAAATTTTCATCACTTAAAATAAAAGGTAAATTTCCTTCATTTAATTTCATAGTAAACTCAGAAGAATTGATAGAATTTAAAAAATCAAGTAAATATCTAGAATTGATTGCTATTGCAAACGGTTCATTGAAACTTGTAGATAGAGATATCTCTGTTTTTGCTTCAATATTATCATCACTCAGTGATTCAAATGTTATAGTATTACTTGTGAAAGTAATTTTTACATCTGTTGATATAGTAGTTATTTGTTTAATAGCATCAATCATATTTGCTTTAGGTAAAATAAGATTGTGTTTTGTTTCTTTAGGGATAATTCTTGAATATTCAGGAAATTTTCCGTTAATAAGTTTTGTAAAGAACGTATATTGATTTGAATGAATGATCAAATTTGTTTGATCGTAATAAAGTTCTATATTGTCAAAAAATAGTTTTTGAATTTCAACTATTGCTTTTTTTGGAATAATAATTGAAAGTTCATTGCCACTATTATTTGCAATATTTACAACAGCCAATCTTCTTGTATCCGTAGATGCAAAATTGATAGCGTCGTTATGAATGTCTATAAGAGCACCGTTGAGTTCAAATTTTGGATTATTTGTATCTATAGCAGGTGTAATTTTTTTCAATGATTCAATTAAAGTGTGAGAATCAATCGATATACGTGCTTTATTTTCGTATGTAGGAAATTCAGGAAAATTTTCATGAGAAAAGGTAGGTAGTTTAAATTTTGAACTTCCTTGTTCAATATAAAGCATATTGTTTCTGATCTCTAGATTGATATTA
>JACXUX010000169.1 GCA_014763725.1 Rhodobacterales bacterium | reverse complement strand
GGCCGACGGTTCGCGCCGCGGTTCTGGGAATCCGAGGGCAGCCTGGGCCGCGAACGCACGCTGCTGCTGGTGACGTGCAAGAAATGGCATGTGGCCAAGCGGCTGGTCGACCGGGCGCACGACGTATCAGGCATCCCGGCCGTGCACTATCTGTTCAACGAGGCCGACGCCCCCCTGCCCGATCTGGGCGGCATCCAGACCACGCTGGAAAAGCGCACCCGCCATCGCCGCGCGCTGGTGCGGATGCTGTTCGACTACTGGAAGACCGACCACCTGATCCTGTGCATCGACCCGGCCAACGTCGACCTGATGCAGGATTTCTATTCCGACAAGTCGAACGTCCGGCTGCTGGAGATCGAGTGCGACTTCACCGACGACTATCTGATCGGCCATGCCCGCCGGGTGGGGCTGGCCGGCGACCAGACCCCGCGCGAGACGATCGACCGCCTGTTGCCCACCATCCGCTTTGACGTGAAGTTCGAAAGCGAACGCATCCGCGACGCCGATTTTCCGGGCTTTCACCGCATCCGCCAGTCGCAGACGGCGGCGGAAAATGCGGTCCAGCTGGCGGCCTTCCTTGGCACCGACCCCGCCAAGGCGCTAGAGATTGCTGCAACCCATTACCTGTTCGTGGACTGACCCCATGCCCCATGCCTATGACCCGCAGAACGTCTTTGCCCGCATCCTGCGCGGCGAGATCCCGAACCGCACCGTTCTGGAAACCGAACACACGCTGGCCTTTGCCGACATCCGCCCCCAGGCGCCGCAGCACGTGCTGGTGATCCCCAAGGGGCCCTATGTCTGCTTTGACCATTTCGTGAACGACGCGACCGAGGCCGAGATCGTCGATTTCCACCGCACCGCGGGCCAGGTCTGCCGGATGCTGGGCATCAGCCCGGGCGAGGGCGGCGGCGGCTATCGCACCATCTCGAACGCGGGCGAGGCCGGCGTGCAAGAGGTGCCGCACTACCACCTGCACATCCTGGCGGGCCGGCCGCTGGGGCGGATGCTGTCGCCCGCGGCGGACTGACCGGAACGGGGCGGCCGGCCCGCCACGGGCGGGTCAGCGCGGCGGGCACGCCGGTTGCAGGACCGCCGGCGACCCGGCCACGGCCGGCGCGCGGCCGCAGGCGCCCGCACCGCCGCCGCGCGGCTGCGCCACGATCAGCAGCATCGCTGTCAGCCCCAGGATCAGCGACAGCCGCATGGGCCCCAGGCCGCGGCGGCGCGCGGGCAGGGTCAGGGTGGCAACGGGTCCGGCAATCTGGGTCATGGCGGGGATCCTGCCCGCTTTTTCTGAACGGGTTCTTGCCGCCCGCGCAGGCACGCGGGAACGCTGTGTTTCCCGGCCGGGGACGCCGGGCTTTTCCTTTCGCCGCCGTTGCGCTAATCCCGCCGGGTACCCCCCGGTCGGGGCGAAACCACAGGATGCCGCGATGAAGTTCACCCTCTCCTGGCTCAAGGACCATTTCGACACCGACGCGGGCGTCGATCGGATCGCCGAGGCGCTGACCGATCTGGGGCTTGAGGTCGAGGAGATCACGAACCCCGCCGCGCGGCTGGCGCCCTTTACCATCGCCCAGGTGATCCAGGCCGAACAGCACCCCGATGCCGACCGCCTGCGCGTCTGCCGCGTGCTGACGGACGAGGGCGAGAAACAGATCGTCTGCGGCGCGCCCAATGCGCGGGCCGGCATCACCGTGGTGCTGGCCAAGCCGGGCGACTATGTGCCGGGCATCGACACAACGCTGGGCGTGGGCCGCATCCGCGGCGTCGAAAGCCATGGCATGATGTGTTCCGAACGCGAGCTGGAACTGTCCGAGGAACACGACGGCATCATCGAACTGCCCTCGGGCCACGTGGGCCAGCGCTTTGTCGACTGGCTGGCCGATCACCGCCCCGAGGCGGTCGATCCGATGATCCACATCAAGATCACCCCCAACCGGCCCGATGCGCTGGGCGTGCGCGGCATCGCCCGCGACCTGGCCGCCCGCGGCCTGGGCCGGCTGAAGCCGCTGGAGGTGACGCCGGTCCCCGGCGGCTTCCCCTGCCCCATCGGCGTGACGATCGACCCCGCGCTGAAGGCGCGCGGCTGCCCGCTGTTCGCCGGCCGGCTGATCCGCGGCGTGACGAACGGCCCCAGCCCCGACTGGCTGCAGGCGCGGCTGCGGGCGATCGGGCTGCGGCCGATCTCGGCCCTGGTGGACATCACCAACTTCTTCACCTTCGACCTGAACCGCCCGCTGCATGTGTTCGACGCAGGCCGGGTGAAGGGTGACCTGCGCATCCACCCCGCCGCGGGGGACGAACAGCTGCTGGCGCTGGACGGGCGCAGCTATGGGCTGCGCGCGGGCATGATGGTGATCTCGGACGATCAGGGAATCGAGTCGCTGGCCGGCATCATGGGGGGCGAACTGTCCGGCTGCACCGAGGCCACGACCGACGTGTTCCTGGAATCGGCCTACTGGGACCCGATCACCATTGCCGCGACCGGGCGGGCGCTGCGCATCAATTCGGATGCGCGCTATCGCTTTGAACGCGGGGTGGACCCGGCCTTCACCCTGCCGGGGCTGGAGCTGGCCACGCAGATGGTGCTGGACCTCTGCGGCGGCGAGGCGTCCGAGGTGGTGTCGGACGGCGCCGTGCCGGAGACCGCGCGGGCCTACCGGCTGGACCCGGCCCGCGTCGTCCGCCTGGTGGGGATGGATATCCCCGCCGAAACCCAGCGCGCGACGCTGGAGGCGCTGGGCTTCACCCTGGCGGGCGACATGGCCAGCCCCCCCAGCTGGCGCCCCGACATCCTGGGCGAGGCCGATCTGGTCGAGGAGGTGGCGCGCATCGCCTCGCTGACGCGGCTGCAGGGCAGGCCGCTGGCCCGTCCGCAGCCCGGCGTGCCGCGCCCGATCCTGACGGCCGCCCAGACGCGCGAACGGGTGGCCCGCCGCACCTTGGCGGGGCTGGGCTACAACGAATGCGTCACCTACAGCTTCATCGACCAGGCGGCGGCGCAGCTGTTCGGCGGCGGGGCGGATGCGGTGCGCATCGACAACCCGATCAGCAGCGAGATGACGCATCTGCGCCCCGACCTGCTGCCCGGCCTGCTGCGCGCGGCCGCCCGCAACCAGGCCCGCGGCCAGGCCGATCTGGCGCTGTTCGAGGTGGGCCCCGTCTTCCACGGCGGCGAGCCCGAGGAACAGGCGCTGCAGGCCACGGCGATCCTGACGGGCAGCGCGGGGCCGCGCGACCCCTGGGGATCGCGGCGGGCGGTCGATGTCTTTGACGTCAAGGCCGATGCCGAGGCGCTGCTGGCCGCGCTGGGCGCGCCCGCGCGCAGCCAGATCACCCGCAAGGTGCCGGGCTGGTTCCATCCCGGCCGGTCGGGCGCGATCGGGCTGGGGACCAATGCGCTGGCACTGTTCGGCGAGGTTCACCCCGCGATCCTGCGCGCGCTGGACCTGCGCGGCCCGGTGATGGCCCTGACCATCCGGCCCGAGGCGATCCCCCAGCCGCGGACGAAATCGCCCGCGCGCCCGGCGCTGAAGCTGGCGGACCTGCAGGCGGTGGACCGCGACTTCGCCTTTGTCGTCGATGCCCGGGTCGATGCGCAGACGGCCGTGGCCGCCGCGCTGGGGGCCGACAAGGCGCTGATCGAACAGGTGCGCGTCTTCGACCAGTTCACCGGCGACAAGGCCGAGGCGCAGATGGGCGCGGGGCGCAAGTCGATCGCGCTGACCGTGCGGCTGCAGCCCACCGACCGCACGCTGACCGAGGCCGAGATCGAGGCGGTCAGCGCGAAGATCGTCGACAAGGTGACCCGCGCCACCGGCGGCACCCTGCGCGGCTGAGGCAGGCTCGGCCCTGCGCGCCGGGGGGCTTCACGCCCCCCGGACCCCCCGTGGGATATTTGGCCGGGAAGCGGGGGGCGGGGGTCTGCTGCGCCCCCGGATCAGCCGCGGCGGGCGCCGGTCAGGCGGTCCCACAGGCGGCCGAGGCGGCCGCGGGCGCGTTTGGCGGCAAGTTCCGCTTCGCCCCCGGCCCGGTCGAAGGCGTCGCCCATGCGGGTCACGGCCGGGTCGAGCACGCGTTCGCGAAACTGCAGCCACATGCGCACCGCCATCACCGTGACGAAGGCCAGCGAGGCCAGGATCACCAGGTTCAACCAGGGGATCAGCGTGACGTCGGGCCCGGCCACCTGGCGCACCGCCACTGCATTGGGGAAGATGGTGAAGAATTCGTTGCGCCAGCCGTAATGGGTGACAGCGACCCATTTCGGGCTTTCGGCCGGCGAGATGAGCGACTGCGCCTCGGACTGCAGGCTGAAGGTGTCCAGCTTGAAATAGGGCGGCCAGCCCCAGCCGGTGTCTTCGTTGCGGTAGACCATGGGCCGGCCGTCGGGGCGCAGGGTGTTGATGAAGAAGACATCGCGGCTGGTGCCCGCGGCGGTGCCGGCATCAGGGCTGGCCCAGAAGATCGAATTGGCACCGAACTCGATCCGGCGGTTTTCGGTCCCCACGATGCGCACGATGTCGCGCTGCGGCAGCGTGTAGTGCAGGAACCCGAACAGCACTGCCCCGATCAGCAGCCAGAAGACCCACCGCGCATACCGCATCACCGCCTCATCCGTAGTTCACGACCCATAGCGCGATGGCCATGGCGCCCAGGGGAATAATGTAGACAAGCCAGATCAGCCGCCGCCGCAACCCGTGATCGTATTCGGCCATGCCTGCCTCGATATAGGCATCGCGGTCCCCCGGCACATCCCCCTGATCGAAGCGTTTCTCGAGCCGTTCGCGCCGGATCGACCGGGAATAGGCCTGCACCAGCCAGAACACCAGCGTCAGCGCCGCCAGCACCAGTGCCAGAAGCTTCAGCCAGCCCAGGATCAGCCCCGCCATCCGTTCACTCCGCCACCAGGGGCCGCGCACAGGCCCGCGCCCCGCCACCGGGCCGCGACGCGGTCGCACTTGTCCGGGCCGGGCTGCCGGTGCATCGTCGCCTCCTGTCTGCGCGGGGCAGGCTAGCGCCCGCCCGGCCGCGGCGCCACGGGAAAATCCCGCTTGCCCGGATGGGGGCAGGCGGGCAGGCTGCGGCCCATGACCGACGACCTTGCACCCCATATCGACGCCCGCCGCGACAGCCTGATCGCCCTGGCCCGCGACCTGATCCGCATCCCGACGCTGAACCCGCCGGGGCTGAACTACCGCGAGATCTGCGACTATCTCGCCGCGCGGCTGGCCGCCTCGGGCTTTGCGGTGCAGCTGCTGCGCGCTCATGGCAGCCCGGGCGACAGCGACCGCCATCCGCGCTGGAATCTGGTCGCCCGGATCGAGGGCGCCCGCCCCGGCGACTGCGTGCATTTCAACAGCCACCACGACGTGGTCGAGGTCGGCCACGGCTGGACGCGCGACCCTTTCGGGGGAGAGCTTGACGGCGACCGGATCTACGGCCGCGGCGCCTGCGACATGAAGGGCGGGCTGGCCGCCAGCATCATCGCGGCCGAGGCCTTTGTCGCCGCCCGCCCCGGCTTTCGCGGCGCAATCGAGATCAGCGCCACCGCCGATGAGGAATCGGGCGGCTTCGGCGGGGTGGCCTGGCTGGCCGAACGCGGCCATTTCGCCCCCGACCGCGTGCAGCATGTCATCATCCCCGAACCCCTGCACAAGGACCGCATCTGCCTGGGCCACCGCGGCGTCTGGTGGGCGGAAATCGAGACCCATGGCCGCATCGCCCATGGCTCGATGCCCTTCCTGGGCGACAGCGCGATCCGCCACATGGGTGCGGTCCTGGCCGAGATCGAGGATCGCCTCTACCCGCTGCTGGCCAGCCGCCAGACCGCCATGCCCGTGGTGCCGCCCCAGGCGCGGCAGTCGACGCTGAACATCAACTCGATCCACGGCGGCGAGGCGGAACCCGAACCCGGCTCCACCGCCCTGCCCGCGCCCTGCGTGGCCGACCGCTGCCGCATCGTGATCGACCGCCGCTTCCTGATAGAAGAGGAACTGGCCCAGGTCCGGGCCGAGATGATCGAGGTGCTCGACCGCGTCGCCGCGCGCCGCCCCGGTTTTTCCTACGAAATCCGCGACCTCTTCTCGGTCCGGCCGACGCTGACCGACCGCGGCGCGCCCATCGTCCGGTCCACCGCCGCGGCGATCGAACGGGTGCTGGGCCGCGTCGCCGATTACGTCGTCAGCCCCGGCACCTACGACCAGAAGCATATCGACCGCATCGGCCGGCTGGGCAACTGCATCGCCTATGGCCCCGGGCTGCTGCATCTGGCGCATCAGCCCGACGAATGGGTGGGCGTCCAGGACATGCTCGACAGCGCCCGCGTCATGGCGCTGGTGCTCAACGACCTGCTGGGCTGACCCGCCCCGCCCCCTTCCTCTTGACCCAAATACCC
>JACXUX010000492.1 GCA_014763725.1 Rhodobacterales bacterium | reverse complement strand
CTGGAGGACCGAACCCGTGAATGTTGAAAAATTCTGGGATGACTTGTGGATAGGGGTGAAAGGCCAATCAAACCTGGACATAGCTGGTTCTCCGCGAAAACTATTTAGGTAGTGCGTCAGACGAATTCCTTGGGGGGTAGAGCACTGGATGGATGCGGGCGACGCGAGTTGTACCAATTCTAACCAAACTCCGAATACCCAAGAGAACTATCTGGCAGACACACGGCGGGTGCTAACGTCCGTCGTGAAAAGGGAAACAACCCTAACCATCATCTAAGGCCCCCAAGTGACGGCTAAGTGGGAAACGATGTGGGATTGCTTTGACAACCAGGATGTTGGCTTAGAAGCAGCCATCATTTAAAGAAAGCGTAACAGCTCACTGGTCAAGCGATCCTGCGCGGAAAATGTAACGGGGCTCAAGCCAGTCGCCGAAGGTATGGGTGTGCACTTTGTGCACGCGGTAGCGGAGCGTTCCGTAAGCCTGCGAAGGTCAGCTGTGAGGCTGGCTGGAGGTATCGGAAGTGAGAATGCTGACATGAGTAGCGACAAAGAGTGTGAGAGACACTCTCGCCGAAAGTCCAAGGGTTCCTGCGTAAAGCTAATCTGCGCAGGGTTAGCCGGCCCCTAAGGCGAGGCCGAAAGGCGTAGTCGATGGGAACCAGGTAAATATTCCTGGGCCAGTCAGAAGTGACGGATCTCGTAACTTGTCTGAACTTACTGGATTGTGAGGGCAGGGAAGAGGTCCCTGGAAATAACTCTGACGGAGACCGTACCCGAAACCGACACAGGTGGACAGGTAGAGTATACCAAGGCGCTTGAGAGAACTATGCTGAAGGAACTCGGCAAATTGCACGCGTAACTTCGGGATAAGCGTGACTCTGCTTAGGGCAACCTTTGTAGAGTGGCACAGGCCAGGGGGTAGCGACTGTTTAGCAAAAACACAGGGCTCTGCGAAGCCGCAAGGCGACGTATAGGGTCTGACGCCTGCCCGGTGCCGGAAGGTTAAAAGGAGGGGTGCAAGCTCCGAATTGAAGCCCCGGTAAACGGCGGCCGTAACTATAACGGTCCTAAGGTAGCGAAATTCCTTGTCGGGTAAGTTCCGACCTGCACGAATGGCGTAAC
>JACXUX010000491.1 GCA_014763725.1 Rhodobacterales bacterium | reverse complement strand
GCCGCGCGGCGGGGCAAGGCGGGGGCGGGCATGGCGCCTGGTCCCCCGCCGCGCGGCCGCGCAGCGCGATGAGGCCGCGCGGGCGGACCTGGATGAACAGGATGACGAAGAGGATCATGAAGGTCTGGGCGGCCAGCGTGTTCGAGGGGTTCAGCCATTCGAGCCCCTTCTGCAGCAGGCCGATCAGGCCCGCGCCGAGCAGCGTGCCCCAGATGTTGCCGACCCCGCCCACGACCACGGTCATGAAGGACTGCACGATGTAGCCCCGGCCCAGTTCCGAGGTGACCTGGGCGAAGAGGCCGATCGCCACACCCGCGATGCCCGCGATGCCCGAGCCCAGGCCGAAGGTCAGCATCTCGATGCGCCCGGGGTCGATGCCCATGCTGGCGGCCATGCGCGGATTCTGGGTGACGGCGCGCACCTCAAGCCCCAGCCGCGTGCGGGTCATCAGGACCAGGAAGACGCCCAGGAAGACCAGCGCCAGCACGAAGATGGCGATGCGGATGTGGCTGATCGCGACCACGTCGTTCAGCATCAGCGCGCCGTCCAGCCAGCCCGGCGCGGTCAGCGGGCGGGCCTGGGTGCCGAAGATCGTCTTGGCCAGCTGCTGCAGCGCGATCGAGATGCCGAAGGTGGCCAGCAGGGTTTCCAGCGGCCGGTGGTAGAGATGGCGGATCACCAGCCGTTCCATCGCCACGCCCGCGGCAAAGGTGACGGCAAAGGCCAGCGGCAGCGCGGTCAGGATCGACAGCGTGTAGTCGGTGACGACCAGCTGGGTGACATAACCGGTATAGGCGCCCAGCATGATGAATTCGCCATGTGCCATGTTGATCACCCGCATCACGCCGAAGGTGACGGCGAGGCCGATCGCCGCCAAGAAGTAGATCGACGCCAGCGACAGCCCGTCGAGCGCGAGGTCGAGCGCCTGGTTCAGCCCCAGCCGCAGCCCCGAGGCGGCCAGCGCCGCCTGGGCGGCCGCGGTCACGCGGGGGTCGGGTTCTGTATGGGCGGCATAGAAGACATGGGCATCGAGGGCGGCCTGCACCTCGGCCGGGGTGGCGGCGGGGGGGGACGCGGCCCTGGGACTCCAGCGCCTCGTAGGCTGTCAGGCGGGCGGCCTCGGTG
>JACXUX010000013.1 GCA_014763725.1 Rhodobacterales bacterium | reverse complement strand
CCGCGGGACTGCGGCCGCAGGGGGGGCGCCATGCCGGACACGCTGATCTATGCCATCGAGGTCAGCCTGAACGGGCTGATGGCCGGGGTGATGTATGCGCTGGTGGCGCTGGGCTTCGTGCTGATCTTCAAGGCCAGCGGCATCTTCAACTATGCCCAGGGGGTGCTGGCGCTGTTTGCCGCGCTGACGCTGGTGGGGCTGCAGTCGGGGCAGGTGCCGTTCGCGCATCTGATCAACGCGGTCTTCGGCACGGAACTGCACCATTTCGGCTGGAAGCTGCCCGCGGTTGTGGCGATCCTGCTGACGGCGGGCGTGATGGTGGGGCTGGCGATCCTGGTCGAGCGGCTGATCCTGAAGCATCTGGTGAACCAGGAGCCGATCATCCTGTTCATGGCGACCATTGGCCTGGCCTATTTCCTGGAAGGGTTCGGCGACGTGATGTGGGGCGCGGACATCAAGAAGATGGACGTGGGCCTGCCGCAGGGGATTTCCGAGACGATCGACACGGTCACCTTCAACTGGTTCGGCTATGGCTTCTTCATCGACCGGCTGGACATCGTGGCGGCGCTGGTGGCGGCGGCGCTGGTGGCGGCGCTGACGGCCTTTTCGCAGTTCACCAAATACGGCCGGGCGCTGCGGGCGGTGGCCGACGACCATCAGGCGGCGCTGTCGGTGGGGATCAGCCTGCGCTTCGTCTGGGTGCTGGTGTGGTCGATCGCGGGCTTTGTCGCGCTGGTGGCCGGCATCATGTGGGGGTCCAAGCTGGGGGTGCAGTTCAGCCTGTCGCTGATCGCGCTGAAGGCGCTGCCGGTGCTGATGCTGGGGGGGTTCACCTCGATCCCCGGGGCGATCGCGGGCGGGCTGATCATCGGCATGGGCGAGAAGCTGTTCGAGTTCTTCGTGGGCCCGCTGGTGGGCGGGGCGACCGAGAACTGGTTCGCCTATGTGCTGGCGCTGCTGTTCCTGGTGTTCCGGCCGCAGGGCCTGTTCGGCGAAAAAATCATTGAGCGGGTGTGAAAGATGGTGTTTAGTCGCATGTGCCGGATCGTCGCAGGGAGGGAGGCCCCGAGTCGGTCCGGCAGACCGCGGCGTGCGGCCCCTGTGGCCGCCGGGATCTGGGTTGGGAGGCCGGTCCATGAAGCTTTGTTCGATCATGTTCACGGTGGGCTGGGCGGCGGCGCTAGTCTTCGGCTTTCTGGCCGTCAGCGCGCCGGCGGGCGAGTCTGCGGCACTGCTGGTCACGCATGTGCTGCTGGCGGCGGCCGGGGCGGCCGCGGGCCTGTGGTCCTGGCTTCGGGTCTGCCGCGTGAACTGATCCGGACGGGCTGCGTCGCGGTGCGCCGCCCCCCGCTGCGGGGGGCGCGCTGATGCTGTATCGCGAGGCCGGCGATTTCAAGACCAGCTATGCCGCGGACGGGCAGACCTTTCCGATCCGCTTTGACCGCTGGCGCTATTACGCCGTGCTGGCGGTTGCCTTTGGCGTCATTCCCTTCGTCATCACCGACTACTGGGCGAATGCGGTCTTTGTGCCCTTCCTGATCTATGCCATCGCGGCGATCGGGCTGAACATCCTGACGGGGTATTGCGGCCAGGTCTCATTGGGCACGGGCGGGTTCATGGCGGTGGGGGCCTATGCCTGCTACAAGCTGATGACCGCCTTCCCCGAGGTGTCGATCATCCTGCATGTGCTGCTGGCGGGGGGTGTCACGGCGGGCGTGGGCATCCTGTTCGGCCTGCCCAGCCTGCGGATCAAGGGGTTCTATCTGGCGGTGGCCACGCTGGCCGCGCAGTTCTTCCTGGTCTGGCTGTTCAACAAGGTGCCGTGGTTCTACAACTATTCGGCCTCGGGGCAGATCACGGCGCCGGAACGCACGGTACTGGGCATCGCGCTGACCGGGCCCAACACCAGCGCGGCGGCCAAGTATCTGTTCTGCCTGTGCCTGTGTGTGGCGCTGGCGTGGGTGGCGCGCAACCTGACGCGCGGGGCGATGGGCCGCAAGTGGATGGCCATCCGCGACATGGACATCGCGGCCGAGATCATCGGCGTGAACCCCCTGACCACCAAGCTGTCGGCCTTTGCGGTGTCGTCCTTCTTCATCGGGGTGGCCGGCGCGCTGTTCTTTGCCGTCTACCTGGGCGCGGCCGAGGTGGGCGAGGCCTTCGGCATCAACAAGTCGTTCCTGGTGCTGTTCATGATCATCATCGGCGGGCTGGGGTCGATCTTCGGCAGCTTTGCCGGGGCGGCCTTCCTGGTGCTGCTGCCGGTGTTCCTGAAGAACGTGCTGGTGGGGGCGCTGGGCTGGCCCACCGACTTGGCCGCGCATATCGAGCTGATGATCGTGGGCGGGCTGATCGTGGTGTTCCTGATCGCCGAACCGCATGGCCTGGCGCAGCTGTGGCGCGTGGCCAAGGAGAAACTCAGGCTCTGGCCCTTCCCGCACTAGGGCCGCCCAACCGACAAGACCGCCCCAAGGCGGCCGAAGGCGCAAACTCTCTGGGAGGAGAACCGCATGAAGAAGACCCTGACCGCCCTGGCCGCCGCCGCGATCGCGGCCGCCACGGCAGCCCCGGCGCTGGCCGATCTGGTGGTGCCGAACCTCAGCTACCGCACCGGCCCCTATGCGCCAGGCGGCATTCCCTATGCCGACGGGTTCAACGACTATTTCACCCTGCTGAACGAACGCGACGGCGGCATCGGCGGGGAAAAGGTCGTCGTCCCCGAATGCGAGACCGCCTACAACACCGAAAAGGGGGTCGAATGCTATGAGGCGACCAAGGGGTCGGGCGCGCTGGTCTACAACCCGCTGTCGACCGGCATCACCTATCAGCTGATCCCCAAGGCCACCGCCGACGGCATTTCGCTCTATACCCCCGGCTACGGCCGCACCTCGGCCGCGAACGGCAAGGTGTTCGAATGGGTGTTCAACTATCCCGCCAACTACTGGGATGCCGCCAGCGTGGCGGTGAAATACCTGCTGGAACAGAATGGTGGCAGCCTGAAGGGCAAGAAGATCGCGCTGGTCTATCACAACTCGGCCTATGGCAAGGAACCGATCCGCACCCTGCAGGATCTCTCCAAGAAGCACGGCTTCACGCTGATCGAACTGCCGGTCGACCACCCCGGCCAGGAACAGAAGAGCCAGTGGCTGCAGATCCGCCGCGACCGGCCCGATCACGTCCTGATGTGGGGCTGGGGCGTGATGAACTCCGTGGCCATCCAGGAGGCGGCGAACATCCGCTATCCGATGGAAAACTTCATCGGCGTCTGGTGGTCCGGGTCGGAAAACGACGTGCTGCCCGCAGGCGACGGCGCGAACGGCTACAAGAGCCTGGCCATGCATGGCACGGGGATGGACTATCCCGTCTATGCCGACCTGAAGAAATTCGTCCTGGACGCGGGCAAGGCCAGCGGCGCGGGCGATCAGGTGGGCTCGGTGCTGTATTCGCGCGGCATGTATGCGGCGCTGGTGATTTCCGAGGCGATCCGCAAGGCGCAGGAAATCCACGGCACCGCGGCGGTGACGGCGGCCCAGGTGCGCGACGGCTTTGAACAGCTGGAAATCACCGAGGCGCGGATGGCCGAACTGGGCCTGCCCGGCTTTGGCCAGCCCTTCAAGGCCAGCTGCACCGACCACGGCGGCCCGGGCGCCGCGCTGATCCAGCAGTGGGACGCCACCGCCAAGAAGTGGAGCCTGGTCACCGGCTTCATCGCCCCCGATGACGAGGTGCTGACCCCCCTGGTGATGGAGGACTCGGCCGCCTTCGCCAAGGAAAACGCCATCGCCGAACGCTGCAACTGACGCCGGCCGGCCGGGGCGGACCCACCGCCCCGGCCCGTCCGCCCCCTGCAAGGACGCCGCCCATGTTCGACCAGCCCGCCGCCGACACCGAGACGCTGCTTGCCGTCAACAACATCGAGGTGATCTACAACCACGTCATCCTGGTGCTGAAGGGCGTCAGCCTGACGGTGGCCCGCGGCGGGATCACGGCGCTCCTGGGCGGGAACGGCGCGGGCAAGACGACGACGCTGAAGGCGATCTCGAACCTTCTGCACAGCGAACGCGGCGCGGTGACCAAGGGCCAGATCACCTATCGCGGCCAGCGCATCCAGAACCTGTCGCCCGCCGATCTGGTGAAGATGGGCGTGATCCAGGTGATGGAGGGGCGGCACTGTTTCGAACACCTGACGGTCGAGGAAAACCTGCTGACCGGCGCCTATACCCGCACCGACGGATCGGGCGCGATCGCCGCGGATCTCGAGATGGTCTACACCTACTTCCCCCGCCTGCGCGAACGGCGGCGCAGCCAGGCGGGCTACACCTCGGGCGGGGAACAGCAGATGACGGCAATCGGCCGCGCGCTGATGAGCCGGCCCGAGATGATCCTGCTGGACGAACCCAGCATGGGCCTGGCCCCGCAGCTGGTGGAACAGATCTTCGAGATCGTCCGCGCGGTGAATGAGAAAGAGGGCGTGACCTTCCTTCTGGCCGAACAGAACACCAACGTCGCCCTGCGCTATGCCCATCACGGATATATCCTGGAATCCGGCCGCGTGGTGATGGAGGGGTCGGCGCAGGATCTGCGCGAGAACCCCGATGTCAAGGAATTCTACCTGGGCATGTCGGACAAGGGGCGCAAGTCGTTCCGCGACGTGCGGTCCTACCGGCGCCGCAAGCGCTGGCTGGCATAGGGGGGCAAGATGCGCGACGGAACCCGACTGCCCTTTGACGATCTGGAAACCCGCAGCGCGGGCCGCCGCGCCGAGGACCTCGCGCGCGACCTGCCCGCGGCCATCGCGCGTGCCCAGACCGCGCCCGCGCTGGCCGCGACGCTGGCGGGCGTCGATCCGGCCACGATCACCGACCTGGCCGCGCTGGCGCGGCTGCCGCTGGTGCGCAAGTCCGACCTGACGGCGGCGCAGCGCGCGCATCCGCCCTTTGGCGGCTACCTGCCCGCCGCGGGCGCCCATGAACATGTGTTCCAGAGCCCCGGGCCCATCTATGAAATCGGCCGCACCACGCCCGACTGGTGGCGGATGGGCCGGTTCCTGCATGCCGCGGGGGTGGGGCGCGGCGATCTGGTGCAGAACTGCTTCGGCTATCACCTGACACCGGCGGGGATGATCTTCGAATCCGGGGCGCGCGCCGTGGGGGCGGCGGTGCTGCCAGCCGGCACCGGCCAGACCGAACTGCAGGTGCGCGCGGCCGCCGATCTGGGCAGCACGGTCTATGCCGGCACGCCCGACTATCTGAAGGTCATCCTGGACAAGGCCGACGAACAGGGCGAGGCGCTGCGCATCACCCGTGCCGTGGTGGGCGGGGGGGCGCTGTTTCCCAGCCTGCGCCAGCACTATGCCGACCGCGGCATCCTGTGCCTGCAATGCTATGCCACCGCCGATCTGGGCAATATCGCCTATGAATCCCCGGCGATGGAGGGGATGATCGTGGACGAGGGCGTGGTGGTCGAAATCGTCCGCCCCGGCACCGGCGACCCCGTCCCCGATGGCGAGGTGGGCGAGGTCGTGGTGACCACGATGAACCCCGACTATCCGCTGGTGCGCTTTGCCACCGGCGATCTGTCGGCCATCCTGCCGGGGATCAGCCCCTGCGGCCGCACCAACCGGCGCATCCGCGGCTGGCTGGGCCGGGCCGACCAGGCCACCAAGATCAAGGGCATGTTCGTGCGCCCCGAACAGGTGGCCCAGCTGGTGGCCCGCCACCCCGAGGTCGCCCGCGCCCGCGTGATCGCCGACCGCGAGGCCGAGATGGACAGCCTGACCGTGCAGCTGGAAACCCGCGCCGCCAACCCCGCGATCTACGAAGGCTCGGTCATCGAGGTGCTGAAGATGCGCGGACGGGTCGAACTGGTGCCCCCCGGCAGCCTGCCCAATGACGGCAAGGTGATCGAGGACCGCCGCCGCTACGACCAGGCCTGACCGCACGCGCCGCGCTTGCGCCTTGCCGGCGGGGCGGGGGCGGGCTAGGTCTCGGGCATGCGCCGCTTCATCCCCTTTCTGAAATCGCCCGCCGTCGTGCCGGTGATCCGCCTGCAGGGGCTGATCGCCGCGGGCCGCCCCGGCGGGGCGCTGAACGATGCCGCGCTGGCCCCGCTGCTGGAACGCGCCTTCACCCGCGGCAAACCGGCCGCCGTGGCGCTGGCCATCAACTGCCCCGGCGGGTCGCCCGTGCAATCCAGCCTGATCGCCGCCCGCATCCGCCGGCTGGCCGCCGAGACCGATGTGCCCGTCCATGCCTTTGTCGAGGATCTGGCCGCCTCGGGCGGCTACTGGCTGGCCTGCGCGGCCGACCGGATCTGGGTCGACGAAAGTTCGCTGGTGGGGTCGATCGGGGTGATCTCCTCGGGGTTCGGCTTTGCCGAGGCGATGGCGCGGCTGGGAGTGGAACGCCGGGTGCAGACGGCGGGCCGGTCGAAAAGCTGGAACGACCCCTTTCTGCCGCAAAAGCCCGAGGATGTCGCGCGTCTGCGGGCCATTCTGGAACCGCTGCACCAGACCTTCATCGCGCAGGTGCGCGCGCGGCGGGGCGACCGGCTGGATGCCACAGCCGATCTGTTCAACGCCGATGTCTGGCTGGGCGCCCAGGCGGTGCGGCTGGGCCTGGCCGATGGCGTGGCCCATCTGGTGCCCAAGATGAAGGAACTTTTCGGCGACAAGGTGCGCCTGGTGCCGCTGGGCCAGCGCCGCAGCCTGGCCCAGCGGCTGGGCCTGCAGCTGGCCGATGCCACCGCGCTGGCCGTCGAGGAACGGCTGGCCGGCGCGCGCTACGGGCTGTGACATGCTGATCAAGACCATCGCGCTGTTCCTGCTGGCCTTCATGGTGCTGGGGCTGGTGGGCAAGGTGCTGTTTCCCGGCGCGCTGCAGCGGCAGAAGGACCGGCTGCGACTGGTGCGCCGCTGCCCGGCCTGCGGTCGCCCGCGCCTGGGCAAGGGGCCCTGCCCCTGCGGCAAGGACGCTTGACCCGGCCGCGCACGCGCTATGTGCTGGCGCCGGACCGAATGGGAAGGGGGGCAAGGTCATGGGCAAGGCACTGGTGACGGGGGCGGCGCGGCGGCTGGGCCGGGCGATGGCGCTGTATCTGGCGGGCCGGGGCCACGACGTGGCGGTGCATTACGCCGGTTCCGCCGAAGAGGCCGAGGCGGTGGCGCAGGAGATCCGCGCCCTGGGCCGTCAGGCCGTGACGCTGCAGGCCGACCTGCTGGACGAGGATCAGACCCAGGCCCTGGTCCCCCGGGCCGAGGCGGCGCTGGGCGGGCGGCTGACGGTGCTGGTCAACAATGCCTCGATCTTCGAATACGACAACCTGACCACCGCCACCCGCAGCAGCTGGGACCGGCATCTGGAATCGAACCTGCGCGCGCCCTTCGTGCTGACCCAGCGCTTTGCCGCGCAGGTCCCGCCGACGGTAACCGACGCCCAGGGCGAACCGCTGGCGCAGGGGCTGATCGTCAACCTGATCGACCAGCGCGTGCTGAAGCCCACGCCGGAATTCATGACCTATACCATCGCCAAGATGGGCCTGTGGGCGCTGACCCGCACCGCGGCCCAGGGGCTGGCCCCCGCGGTGCGCGTGAACGCGATCGGCCCGGGCCCCACGCTGCAGGGCGCCCGGCAAAGCGCCGCCCATTTCGCCGCGCAGCGCGCGGCGACCGTGCTGCAGCGGGGCGCGGACCCCCAGGGCATCTGCGCGGCCCTGGGCTATTTCCTGGATGCGCCGGCGGTCACGGGCCAGCTGATCTGCGTCGACGGCGGCCAGCATCTGGCCTGGCAGACGCCGGACGTGCTGGGGGTCGAATGACCCCCGCCCGCGCGGTTGTCCACCAGCTCGCGGTCCGTCACGGGCGTGTTTCAAATCCTTCCGGAATTTCAACGCCTTGCTGCCCGATGGAATTTCTTTCTTTTGTTTTCAATGCCTTGCAACGACGCCCAAAATTTGGGCAGACCGGTTCAGCCCCAAGAAAACAAGGAAGAATCCGCCCCGCCCAGATCATTCCCACAGGGTTATCCACAGATTCCGGGGACTCCTTTCCCCTTGCACCCGCCGGGAATAGGTTGCAGCGATGCGGGCGGAATCGATGACTCGGCCCCGGGGGGAAAGACCTTGCAGGACGCACCCGATCCGACGGTGGCCACGGGCCGGGCGGTAATCCAGTCCTATCTGCGCACGCTGGACGGCAGCCCCGGCGTCTACCGGATGCTGAACGCCCAGTCCGAAGTGCTGTATGTCGGCAAGGCCCGCAACCTGAAGGCGCGGGTGTCGAACTATGCCCGCCCCACCGGGCACAGCCCCCGCATCGCGCGGATGATCCGCGAAACCGCCAGCATGATGTTCCTGACCACGCGCACGGAAACCGAGGCGCTGCTGCTGGAACAGAACCTGATCAAGCAACTGAAGCCGCGCTACAACGTGCTGCTGCGCGACGACAAGAGCTTTCCCAACATCCTGATCGCCAAGGACCACCCCTTCCCCCAGATCCGCAAGCACCGCGGCAAGAAGACGGACCGCGGCAGCTACTTCGGCCCCTTTGCCAGCGCAGGCGCGGTCAACCGCACGCTGAACCAGCTGCAGAAGGTGTTCCTGCTGCGCAACTGCACCGATGCGATGTTCGCCAGCCGCACCCGGCCCTGCCTGCTGTATCAGATCAAGCGCTGCAGCGCGCCCTGCACCGGTCGCATTTCAGAGGCAGACTATGCCGCGCTGATCGCAGATGCCGAACGATTCCTGCAGGGCAAGACGACGACGGTGCAGGCCGACCTGGCCGCGCAGATGCAGGCCGCGTCCGAGGCGATGGAATTCGAACGCGCCGCCGCCCTGCGCGACCGTATCCGCGCGCTGACCGCCGTGCAGTCCGCCCAGGGCATCAACCCCCGCGGCGTGGCCGAGGCCGATGTCGTCGCCCTGCATCTGGAAGGCGGGCAGGCCTGCGTGCAGGTCTTCTTCATCCGCGCCAATCAGAGCTGGGGGAACCGCGACTTCTACCCCCGCACCGGCGCAGGCGCGGAAGAGCCCGAGATCCTTCAGGCGTTCCTGGCGCAGTTCTACGACGACAAGGAGCCGCCGCGCCTGATCCTGCTGTCGCATCCGGTCGAGGATCCCGACCTGCTGGGCCAGCTGCTGTCGGACCGCGCGGGCCACCGGGTCGAGCTGGCCGTTCCCCAGCGCGGCGAAAAGGCCGAGCTGGTGGAAAACGCCGCCCGCAACGCGCGCGAATCCCTGGCCCGCCGCATGGCCGAAAGCGCCACGCAGAACCGGCTGCTGGCCGGCCTGGCCGAGGCCTTTGACCTGGATGCCCCGCCCCGCCGGATCGAGGTCTATGACAACAGCCATATCCAGGGCAGCAATGCCGTGGGCGGCATGATCGTGGCCGGGCCCGACGGTTTCGTGAAATCGCAGTATCGCAAGTTCAACATCAAGGGCGAGGCCGGCGCCCAGGGCGACGACTTCGGCATGATGCGCGAGGTGCTGACCCGCCGCTTTGAACGGCTGCTGAAGGAAGACCCCGACCGAAAGTCGGACGCATGGCCGGACCTGCTGCTGATCGACGGCGGCGCGGGGCAGGTCTCGGCCGTGGCGGAAACCCTGGCCGAACTGGGGGTGGACGACATCCCCTTTGTCGGCGTGGCCAAGGGGGTGGACCGCGACGCGGGGAAAGAGGAATTCCACCGCCCGGGCGAGCCGCCCTTTGCCCTGAAGATGAACGACCCCGTGCTGTATTTCATCCAGCGCCTGCGGGATGAGGCGCACCGCTGGGCCATCGGCGCGCACCGGGCCAAACGCGCCAAGGCGGTGGGCGCAACGCCGCTGGACGACATCCCCGGCGTGGGGGCCACGCGCAAGCGCGCGCTGCTGGCACATTTCGGATCGGCCAAGGCGGTGGCCCGCGCGGGGGTCGAGGATCTGACCGCGGTCGAGGGGATCTCGGCCGCGATGGCGCAGAAGATCCACGACTTCTTTCACGACCGGGGCTAGGGCGCCCTCAGGACGCCTGCCAGCGGGTCAGCGCGTCCTCATCCGCCTCGCGCGCGGCCACCCAGTCTGCGCCCGCATCGGTGATCTCCTTCTTCCAGAAGGGGGCGCGCGATTTCAGGTAGTCCATCAGGAATTCGGCGGCCTCAAAGGCTGCGGCGCGGTGGGCGGCGGCGGTGGCGACCATCATGATCGGCTCGCCCAGGGCCAGACGGCCGTGGCGGTGGATGACCAACGCGTCGATCAGGCCCCAGCGGGCCCGGGCCTGGTCCATCATGGCGGCGATCGCGCGTTCGGTCATGCCGGGGTAATGCTCGATCTCCATCGCCTGCAGGGCGCCGGTATCGGTGGGCCGCACGATGCCGGTAAAGGTGACCACCGCCCCCGCGCCCGCCGCCGCCGCGGCAAAGCCCGCCGCCTCGGCCCCCAGATCAAAGGGGTCGGTCTGCACCGCCACCCGCATGTCAGCCCCCCGTCATCGGCGGAAAGAAGGCCACCTCGCGCACGCCGGCCAGGGGGGCGTCGAAATCGGCCAGATCCTGGTCCAGCGCCACCCGCAGGCTGGCCAGATCGGCAAAGGCCGCGGCATAGCGGTCCTCACGCGCGGAAAGTTCGGCCACCAGGTCGCGGACGGTCGCAGCCTGGCTGTCCACCCGTTCCCGCGGCAGCCCGATGCGTTCGCGCACCCAGGCGAAATACAGCACGTCGATCATTTCTGCCCCTTCAGCATCGGCATGGCCTTGCGCAGATAGTCCCAGCCGGTCACCGCCGTCAGCGCCGCGGCGATCCAGATCAGCGCCAGCCCCACCTGCGTGGCCAGCGACGAACAGCCCCGCGCCCCGCAGGACCGCAGCGGATCGGCGGTGCCCGCGCTGACGGCGGTGGCATATTCCTCCATCGTCATGCCCTGGCGGGCGATGCCCTCGACATGTTCGAGCCCGGTGCCCAGGAACAGCACGGCGATGGCCACCATCTGCGCCGTGGTCTTCCACTTGGCCAGTTTCGTCACCTGCAACGCGCGGGCGCGGTCGCCCAGCGCCTCGCGCAGGCCGCTGACCAGCACCTCGCGGAACAGGATCACTGCGGCGGGCAGGATCAGCCAGGGGTTCATGCCGGAATAGCCGGTGATCACCATGATCGCGATCACCACCATCGCCTTGTCTGCGATCGGGTCCATCGCAGCGCCAAAGGCGCTTTCCTGTTTCCAGGCGCGGGCCAGATAGCCGTCGAACCAGTCGGTCACCGCCGCGCCCACGAACAGCGCCAGCGCGAACCAGTCGGCCCAGGGGCGATGGAAATACAGGAACATCACCGCCACCCCCGGCGCCGCCAGCAGCCGCAGGATCGTCAGGATGTTGGGCACCGTCCAGGTCATGCGCTACCGATAGCCGATGGAAGGCCGGGGGGAAAGGGGCGGCTTGGCCGACCCCCTATTGCGTGCTGTCCCAGCCCGAGATCGCCTTGACCTCGAGGAATTCCTCGATCCCCCAGACGCCGCCCTCACGCGCGCGGCCCGACGCCTTGACCCCGCCAAAGGGTGCGCCGGCGCCGCGGCTTTTCCCGTTCATCTCGACCATGCCGGACCGCAGGCGGCGGGCCAGCCGGTTGCGGCGGGCGCCGTCCCGGCTTTGCACATAGTTGGTCAGGCCATAGGGCGTGTCGTTGGCGATCGCCACGGCCTGATCCTCGGTGTCGAAGGGGATGATCGACAGCACGGGGCCGAAGATTTCCTCGCGCTCGATGGTCATTCCGGGGCGGACATCGGCAAAGACGGTGGGGCGGACGAAATAGCCCTTGTTCACCCCCTCGGGCAGGCCCAGGCCCCCGGCGACCAGCCGCGCGCCTTCGTCCAGACCCTTCTGGATATAGGCCTGGATCTGGTCCCACTGACGCTTGTTCACCACGGGGCCGATATGGGGCCCCGGTTCGTGGGCGCTGGCCACGCGGGTTTCGCGCGCGACGCGGGCGGCGATGTCCACCGCGCGGTCATAGGCGGGGCGTTCCACCAGCATCCGCGTGGGGGCGTTGCAGGACTGGCCGCTGTTATCGAAACAGTGCAGCACGCCGCGTTCCACCGCCTCGTCGTCGGCATCGGCAAAGATCAGGTTCGCCCCCTTGCCGCCCAGTTCCAGCGTCACCCGCTTCAGCGTGTCGGCGGCGGCGCGGCTGATCGCGCGGCCCGCCCGGGTCGATCCGGTAAAGCTGACCATCTCGACATCGGGGTGGCTGGACAGCTGGCTGCCCACGCCCGCGCCGTCGCCGTTGACCAGGTTGAACACGCCGGGCGGCACGCCGGCCTCGTGGCAGAATTCGGCGAACAGCAGGCTGGACAGCGGCGCCTCTTCGCTGGGTTTCAGCACGCAGGAACAGCCCGCCAGCAGCGCCGGGATCACCTTGAGCGTGACCTGGTTCATCGGCCAGTTCCAGGGCGTGATCAGCGCGGCCACGCCGATCGGTTCCATGGCGATGCGGTCGTCGGGGGCATGCGGGCCCAGCGGGCGGATCCAGTCGATCTGGTCGAAGGCGCGCAGGAAGTTCTTCAGATGCCAGGGCAGGCAGGGCGCCTGTTCGGCCCGGGCATGGTCGATGGGGGATCCCATTTCCAGGCTGATCGCCTGGGCCATCTCTTCCTTGCGGGCCTCATACCGGGCTAGGATGCCTTCGACGATGCGCCGCCGTTCGGCCGGCGGCGTGGCGGCCCAGGCCGGAAAGGCCGCCCGAGCGGCAGCCACCGCGGCATCGGTATCGGCCTGGTCGCCCAGGCTGATGACGGCGCAGACCTCTTCGGTCGAGGGGTCGATCACCGCACAATCCCGCGGGGCCGCCGGGTCCACCCAGGCGCCGTTGATGTAGAACTGACGCTTTTCGATCATCTGAGCCTCCGCCTTTGGCGGCAGGGTGGCACCCCCGCGGCGGGGGTGCAAGGGGGGCTCAGGCCGTGCGGCGCCGCCGCCCCTCGACCAGCCAGGCGGCCACGGCCAGGCTGGCGGCCAGCGCCAGCATCAGCCAGGCGGGCGCCAGCGGCGTCACCCGCAGGTCCTGGGTCACATAGGCGCCGCGGGGGGTGATGCCGATCCAGCCGCGGCCGGCGGCGACGCGGCCCTCGGCCACGCTGCGGATGTCGGGCAGCCCGTCCTCGATCCGCTGGACGCCGCCGCGCGTGGCCTCGACCGCAGGCGTCAGCGGGTCGGGGCTGGCGATCGTCTCGACGAATTCGCGCGGTGCTGGCGGGCCCACGGCGGCCACGGCCGACAGATCCCCCTGTTCCAGCCGGTAAAGCCCCTGTTCGGCCGCCGGCACCTGGGCCACGAACATGCCCGCGCCCGTCTCCTCCATCGGGTGGACGGTCACCTGCCCGTCGGGCGCGGTCACGGTCAGGTCGCCCGGCGCCTGGGCCAGGGTGCGGCGGGTCACGGTCAGCACGCCTTCGCCCGCGGTGGCGGTCAGCGCCTCTTCCTCCAGCTCGGGCTCCTTCAGCATCCAGTGGGCCAGCCGGCGCAGCAGTTCCAGTTGCGGCCCGCCGCCTTCGTAGCCGCGGCCCCACAGCCAGGCGTGGTCCGAGGCCAGCACCGCCACGCGCCCCTCGCCCACGCGGTCCAGCACCAGCAGCGGGCGATCCTCGGCCCCGGTCATGACGACCTGGCCGCCGGTCGGCGTCACCTCGATGGTGCGGAACCAGCGGCCCCAGCCGCCCTGGGGCGCCAGCGTCTCCAGCCCCGCGGTCACCGGGTGGCGCTGGCCGGTTTCGGTCAGTTCGGGGCGGAAGCCGGTCTCGATCACCCGGGCGGTGGGCACGACGGGCAGGATCTCGGCCAGGGGGGACCGATACAGGCTGTCGGCCGACCCGAATTCGGGACCCGAAGCGACCAGCACCGTGCCCCCATTGCGCACATAGTCGCGCACGTTTTCCAGATAGGACGTGGGCAGGATGCCGCGGCGGCGATAGCGGTCGAACACGATCAGATCGAATTCCTCGATCTTTTCCACGAACAGTTCGCGCGTGGGAAAGGCGATCAGCGACAGTTCGGTGACCGGGACGCCATCCTGCTTTTCCGGCGGGCGCAGGATGGTGAAATGCACCAGATCGACCGAGGCGTCGGACTTCAGCAGGTTGCGCCAGACCCGTTCGCCGGCATGCGGTTCACCCGACACCAGCAGCACGCGCAGCCGGTCGCGCACGCCATTGATCTGGACCACGGCGGCGTTGTTGCGGTCGGTCAGCTCGCCTGTCAGCGGGGCCAGGCGGAACTGCAGCACGTTCATCCCGCCATGGGGCAGCGTCACGGTCAGGTCGTGGTCCACCCCCACGGGCAGGGTATAGGTCTGCGGCGCCTCGGCCCCGATGGCGATGGTCAGCTGGGCGGGGCCCGCATCGGGGGGGACGGCGCCCTGATCCTCGATCCGCAGGGTCAGGGTGACGGGTTCGCCCAGGATGGCAAAGGCCGGGGCATTGCGCACGATCAGCCGGCGGTCCCAGTCGGTGTCGCGCCCGGTCAGCAGCACATGCAGCGGCGCGGGCAGGTCCGGGGCCACATCCAGGTCATGCGCCTGGCCATCGGTGATCAGGATCGCGCCGGCGATACGGGCGCGCGGCTCGCCCGCCAGCGCCTCGGCCAGGGCGGTCATCAGGCGGCTGCCTTCGTCCCCCTGGCCGTCGGGCAGGCGGATCACCCGCGCCTCGGTGTCCGGCCGGGCGGCCAGTTCGGCCAGAACCCCCTGCAGCGCGGCCTCGGTCTGGTCGGGGCGGGGGGCGATGCGCTGGCTGGCGGTGTCGTCGACGACCACCAGCACGATGTCGGTCAGGGGGGCGCGGTCCTCTTCCTGTAGCGAGGGGTTGGCCAGCGCCACCAGCAGCACGCCCGCCGCCAGCCCCCGCAGCGCCCAGCCGGCCAGCCGCCGCACCAGCGCCAGCCCCACCGCCGCCAGCGCCAGCAAACCCAGCGCCGCCAGCAGCGGCCAAGGCACCAGCGGCGAAAAGATCAGCGATCCGGTCAATTCCCCAGCCTTTCCAGCAGCGCCGGCACATGCACCTGGTCGGACTTGTAGTTGCCCGTCAGCACATGCATCACCACGTTGACGCCGAACCGCCAGGCCAGTTCGCGCTGGCGTTCGCCGGCAAAGCCGCGGCCCACGGGCACCAGGGGACGGCCCTGTTCATCCTCGGCCCAGGCGGCGGCCCAGTCGTTGCCGCCGATGATCACCGGCGTCACGCCGTCGTTCAGGTTGCGAAAGGGCATCCCTTCGACCTGTTCGGCATCGGGGGGCGCGGCCTCGACCCAGACCGCGCGCGAGGTGTGGCGGCCCGGAAAGTCCTGCAGCAGGTAGAAGGTCCGCGTCAGCACATGGTCGGGGGGCAGCGGCTCCAGCGGCGGGATGTCCAGCCCCGCGGCCAGCCGCTGGAGGTGGCGGGCCTCGGCGCTGGTGGCGCCCGCGCCGGACAGATCGCCGTCGCGCGTGTCGAACAGGATCATCCCGCCGGTGCGCAGATAGCGGTTCAGCTTGGCGTAGGCCTCGGCACTGGGCAGCGGCTGGGCCGTGCTGACCGGCCAGTAGAGGAAGGGGAAGAAGGCCAGCTCATCCCGCTCGATATCCACGGCCAGGGGTTCGACGGGTTCCACCGTGGTGCGTTCGAACAGCCGGCGCGACAGGCCGCGCAGCCCGGCGCGGGCCAGCTCGTCCACCCGGGCATCGCCGGTGACCACATGGGCCAGCACGACCTGGGTGGTGGCGGCCAGCGCCAGCGCATCGTCGGCGGGCGCGTCCTGGGCGCGGGCCTGCGGCGGCAGCGCCAGCGCCAGCACCGCCAGCGCCGCCATCGCCCCGCCGCGCAGCCGCCCCGCGATCCACAGCGCGGCCAGCACGTCCAGCGCCAGCATCAGCAGCGCGGCAGCCAGCAGGGGACCGGCCAGGTTGACCTCGGGCACGGCATCGGCGCCCTCGACCGGCACGCCCGCAGGCCAGGCGGCAGGCGCCAGGTCCGCCCCCGCGCCCAGCACGTTCAGCGCGATGCGCCGGTCCGGCCCGGCATAGAGGCCGGGCGGGTTCGCCGCATCGGGGCCGCGGACCAGGGCCTGGGCCAGAACCTCGCCCGGGGTGCCCGGCATCTCGCCCGCGTCGGCCAGCAGGCCAAAGGCGTCCAGCACCTGTTCTGCCACATAGGTCTGGCCGGCCAGATCGGCCGCACCCGGCGCAACGGGGCGGGTGCTGACGGCCAGCCGTTCCAGCATCTGCACGAACAGGCCCGACAGCGGCAGGCTGGACCATTCGGCATTCGCCGTCACATGGAACAGCACCACCTGCCCCTGCCCCACCGCGCGGCGGGTGACCAGCGGCGTGCCGTCGGCCAGCGCCGCGATACTGCGGGCGGCCAGATCGGGGTCGGGCTGGGCCAGCACCTGGGCGGTGACCACCACATCCCCCGGCAGCGGCAGGCCGAAGAACGGGCTTTCGGTGCCAAAGGGGGCCAGCGCCTTGGGCTCGCCCCAGGTCATGGCGCCGCCCACGCTGCGCCCGCCTTCGCGCAGGCGCACCGGCAGAAGGGGATCTTCGTCCTGCCGGCCCACGTCGCTGGCGGCCAGCCGCGGCCCGGCAAAGCGCAGCAGCAGGCCGCCCCGGTCCAGCCAGTCCAGAAGGGCGGCCTCTTCATCCGGGGCCAGGCGGGCCACATCGGCCAGCACGATCACATCGGGATTGGCGGGGATCACCTCGGCCAGGCCGCCCTCCAGCAGGTCGGCCACCGGCGCCAGCGCCTGACGCAGATAGTGCAGCGGCGACAGCAGCTGCAGCGCCTCGGCCTCGCCCTGGCCGGCGATCAGCGCCACCTCGCGCCGGCGCAGGCTGTCGTCGGTCAGGCTGACCGCCCCGGCCGACCGGACGCCGGAAATTTCAAACCGGGTCAGGCGGTTGCGAAGCTCGGGCGGCAGCGACAGGTCGCCCGTGGCCAGCCGGTCGCCCGCGGCAAAGGTGACGGGCAACCGCGCCAGTTCGCGGTCGATCCCGGCCGGGTCCAGCCCGCGGGCCGAAATCTCGACCACCGCCTCGGCCCCCGCGACAGCGCGCAGCGCGGTCAGCCGCACCGCGCCGTCGACGAATTCGGCCGGCCGCAGACCCAGCGCGGGGCGCGGCGATTCCCAGACGGTCAGCGCGCCGCGATCGCGCAGCGCCGCGGCCAGGTCGGCCCGGCCGGGATGGTCCAGCCCGTCGGACAGCCACAGGCTGTCGAACCCGCCCGCGGGCAGGGCCGCGACCCAGGCCCCCGCCTCGGGCCGCTGGGGCAGGGGCGTCAGCCCCGGCAGCCGCGCGACCCAGGCATCCGCCGCCTGGAACACCGGCGTCAGCGGCCGGTCGGTCAGCTGCACCACCGCCACCGGACGGCCATCGCGCCCCGCGTCCTGCAGCGTCGCGGCCAGGCGGTCGATCCGCCGCGGCCAGTCGCGCGCATCGGCCCAGCCGCCATCGACGACGATCAGCAGCGGCCCCGACCCGGGTTCCCGCGGCTGCGGGTTCAGCACCGGCCCGGCAAAGGCCAGGATCGCCGCGGCCACCGCCGCCATCCGCAGCAACAGCAGCCACCAGGGGGTGCGGTCAGCCTCGGCCCGTTCATCCTGCAGGCCCAGCAGCAGCGCCACGCCCGGAAACCGCCGCCGCACCGGCGCCGGCGGCACCGCGCGCAGGATCAGCCACAGCACCGGCAGCGCGACCAGCGCGACCAGCAGCCAGGGGGCGGTAAAGCCGACAGGGCCCAGGATCCACATCAGCGCACCTCCGGCCCCAGGGCCTGATACAGCCACAGCAGCGCGCCCTGCGCCGGGGCCCCGGTGTGATGCGTCAGCAGATGCCAGCCGCTGGCCGACGCCAGATCGGCCAGCCGCGCCTTGCGCGCCGCCAGCCGCGCCAGATACCGCGCGCGCAGGTCGCCCGCATCGCGCGTTTCATGCCGCAGGCTGCCGCCCATGGATTCGAAGATCGTCCGGCCGTCGAAGGGAAAATCCTCTTCCGCCGGGTCCAGCACCTGCACCAGCGCGCCGCGCACGCCGCGGTCGGCGGCATGGGCCAGCGCGGCCTCGAGCGGGGCCAGATCGCCCAGGAAATCGGACAGGAACACCGCCCGGCCATGCGCCGCCAGCCCGTCCGCGGGCGGGGTGCCATAGTCCGCGGCCGTGTCGTCGCCCAGCGCCCGGGCCAGATGCAGCAGCTGCGACCGCCCGCCGCGCGCAGGTTCGCCCGATCCGGCCAGGCCCACCCTCTCGCCCCCGCGGATCAGCAGCACCGCCAGCGCCAGCGCCAGCAGCCGCGCGCGGTCAGCCTTGGGCGCGCGGTCGCGGTGGCCGGCAAAGGCCATGGACCGCGCCGCATCCACCCAGATCGTAACCGTCTGGGCCGCCTGCCATTCGCGTTCGCGCACGAAATGCGCGTCCCCCCGGGCCGACCGGCGCCAGTCGATCATCCGCGCGCTGTCGCCCGGGGCCGCGGCGCGATACTGCCAGAATTCGTCGCCCATGCCCGCCCGGCGCCGCCCGTGTTCGCCCAGCACCACCGTCGCCGCCAGATGTTCTGCCGCCGCCAGCAGGGGCGGCAGCGCCTGCCCCAGCTCCTCGGCCCGGGCGCGCAGGGGGGCGGCCAGGGTCACGCCGCGGCCTCCAGCCCCGTGCTGCGGGCGGCCACGGCGTCGATGATCGGGCCCAGCGTCTCGCCCCGGGCACGGGCGGCAAAGCTCAGCGCCATGCGGTGGATCAGCACCGGCCGCGCCAGCGCCGCCACATCCTCGGCCGAGGGCGCAAGCCGCCCCTCAAGCAGCGCGCGCGCCCGCACCATCAGCATCAGCGCCTGCGCCGCCCGCGGCCCGGGCCCCCAGGACAGGCTGCCGGCCAGCGCGGCGCCCTCGGGCTCGCCCGGGCGGCAGGCGCGCACCAGGTCCAGGATCATGTCGACGACCTTTTCGCCCACCGGCATCCGCCGCAGCACCGCCTGCGCGGCGATCAGCGCCTCGGGGGTAAAGACCTGATGCGCCGCGGCCTCTTCGGCGCCGGTGGTCGCCAGCAGGATCTCGCGTTCCGTGGCGCGGTCGGGATAGGTCACGTCCACCTGCACCAGGAACCGGTCCAGCTGCGCCTCGGGCAGGGGGTAGGTGCCCTCCTGCTCGATCGGGTTCTGCGTGGCCAGAACGTGGAACGGCCGGCCCAGCGGGCGGTGGCGGCCGGCGATCGTCACCTCGCGTTCCTGCATCGCCTGCAGCAGCGCCGACTGGGTGCGCGGGCTGGCGCGGTTGATCTCGTCCGCCATCAGCAGTTGGCAGAAGATCGGCCCCTCGAGGAAGCGGAAGGCCCGCCGCCCCGCCTCGTCGGTGTCCAGCACCTCGGACCCCAGGATGTCGGCGGGCATCAGGTCGGGGGTGAACTGGATGCGGTTGCCCTTCAGCCCCATCACGGTGGACAGCGTGTCGACCAGCCGCGTCTTGCCCAGACCGGGCAGACCCACCAGCAGCGCATGGCCCCCGCACAGCATGGCGGCCAGCACCAGTTCCACCACCCGCTCCTGCCCGATGAAGCGGCGGTCGATGCTGGCGCGCGCCTGCGCCAGCCGGTCGCCCAGCGCCTCGATCTCGGCAACCAGGGCTGCGGGGGCGGGGGCATCGGCCATGGCGGTTCTCCGGTCGGGGGACTATATCTGCATCAGTCGATCACACTAGCCCGACCGGCACAAATGGCAAAAACCGAAGGCCCACAAATGATCGTGAAACCCTCGGCCGAAGGCCTGGCCGCCGCCGCGGGGGCCGCCGGGCGCCGGGGTCCGCCGCCCGTGCATCTCTGGAACCCGCCCTTCTGCGGCGACATCGACATGCGCATCGCCCGCGACGGCACCTGGTTCTACCAGGGCACCCCGATCGGGCGTGACCCTCTGGTGCGCCTCTTCGCCTCGATCCTGCGCCTTGAGGACGGCCGCCACTACCTGGTCACCCCGGTGGAAAAGGTCGGCATCACGGTCGAGGACGCCCCCTTCGTCGCCGTCGACATCCGCGTGACCGACCCCGGCCCCGACCAGGTCGTCACCTTCGTCACCAACCTGGGCGACGAGGCCGCCGCAGGCCCCGACAACCCCCTGCACGCCACGGGCGATGCCGCGGCGGGCCGCATCACCCCCTACATCCACATCCGCCGCGGCCTGATCGCCCGGGTCGACCGCAAGTCCTTCTACCGCCTTGTCGAGTTTGCCGGCGAACAGGAGGGCTGGTTCGGCCTGCGCTCCTCGGGCCGGTTCTTCCCGCTTGCCCCCGCCAGCGCCCTGTCGGCCTGACCCCGGCGCGCCCCGGGCTTGCCGCGCCGCCCGCACCGGCTATGATGCGCCCTGCAGCCGCCAGCCAGACAGGTTCCCCATGCCCGCCCATGACGCGCCCGAAATCCAAGTGGTCACGACCTGGAAGGTCGCCTGCGACGGCGGCGAAGGCGCGCTCGGCCACCCCCGCGTCTGGCTGACCATCCCACAGGACACCGGCTGGGTCGAGTGTGGCTACTGCGACAAGCGCTTCGTGATCGACCGCGCCCACGCCCAGGACGACCACTGACCCCCCTGCCCGCTTCCCGGCCAAATATCCTCGGGGGGTCCGGGGGGCAGACGGCCCCCCGGCCTCGCCGCCCGCACCACGCCGGGGGTGGAACCGCCCCGCCGATCGTGGCACCACGGACCCACCACCGCAGGAGACGCGCATGACCTTCGGCAAGGGCCACCACCTGCATCTGATCGACGGCTCGGCCTTCATCTTCCGCGCCTATCACGCGTTGCCGCCGCTGACGCGCAAGTCCGACGGCCTGCCGGTCGGGGCAGTCGCGGGCTTCTGCAACATGCTGTTCCGCTATGTCGAAGGCACCCGCAACGGCGAGGCGACGCATGTCGCGGTGATCTTCGACCATTCGTCGAAGACCTTCCGCAACGAACTCTACCCCGCCTACAAGGCCAACCGCCCCGAACCGCCCGAGGATCTGCGCCCCCAGTTCCCCCTGACGCGCGACGCCACGCGCGCCTTCGCCATCCCCTGCATCGAGGTGCGCGACTACGAGGCCGACGACGTCATCGCCACCCTGGCCCGCCAGGCGCGCGAGGCGGGTGGCGCGGTCACCATCGTCAGTTCCGACAAGGATCTGATGCAGCTGGTGGGCGGCGGCGTGGGCCTGCTCGACCCGATGAAGAACCGCCCCATTGGCCGCGACGAGGTGATCGAGAAGTTCGGCGTGCCCCCCGAACGGGTGGTCGATGTCCAGGCGCTGGCCGGCGACAGCACCGACAACGTGCCCGGCGCGCCGGGCATCGGGCTCAAGACCGCGGCGCTGCTGATCCAGGAATACGGCGATCTGGACACGCTGCTGGCCCACGCCGATGAGATCAGACAGCCCAAACGGCGCGAGGCGCTGGTCCAGCACGCCGACCAGATCCGCCTGTCGCGCCGGCTGGTGCAGCTGGACGACCGCACGCCGCTGCCCGTGACGCTGGACGATCTGGAACTGCGCAGCCCCGATCCCGCGACCCTGCTGGGCTTTCTGTCGCAGATGGAATTCCGCACCCTGACGAAACGGGTGGCCGACAGCCTGAAGGTCGCGGCCCCCCCGGTGACCGAAGGCCCGGTGATGCCCGCCCATGCCTCCACCGACGCGGCCCCGCCTGCCGCGGGCTGGGGCGCGGCGGACATCCCCTTCGACCATGCCGGCTATGTCTGCATCCGCGACATGGCCACGCTGGCCGACTGGATCGCCCGCGCCACCGAACGCGGCCATGTCGCGATCGACACGGAAACCACCAGCCTCGACGAGATGCGCGCCGACCTCGTGGGCATCTCGCTGGCGGTCGAACCGGGGCGGGCGGCCTATATCCCGCTGGGCCATCGCAGCGGGGACGACGACCTGTTCGGCGGTGCGCGCCTTGCGCCCGACCAGCTGCCGCTCGATCAGGTGCTGGCCGCGCTGAAGCCCCTGCTGGCGGACCCGGCCGTGCTGAAGATCGGCCAGAACATGAAATACGACTGGAAGATCCTGGCCCGCCACGGGGTGCAGATCACGCCCGTCGCCGACACCATGCTGATGAGCTATGCGATGCATGCCGGGCTGCACGGGCACGGCATGGACCTGCTGTCGGAACAATATCTGGGCCATGTGCCGATCCCGATCAAGTCGCTGCTGGGCTCGGGCAAGGCGCAGGTGACCTTCGACCGCGTCCCCGTCGACGCCGCCGTCCGCTATGCGGCCGAGGATGCCGACATCACCCTGCGGCTGTGGCTGACCTTTGCCCCCCAGCTGCACCGCGCGCGGGTGACCACGGTTTATGAGACCCTGGAACGCCCGCTGGTCCCCGTGCTGGCGCGGATGGAGATGGCGGGCATCACCGTCGACCGCGCCACGCTGTCGCGCATGTCCTCGGCCTTTGCCCAGACGATGGCGGGGCTGGAAGCCGAGATCGCCGAACTGGCGGGCGAGCCCTTCAACGTGGGCAGCCCCAAACAGCTGGGCGAGATCCTGTTCGACCGCATGGGCCTGCCCGGCGGGACCAAGGGCAAGACCGGCGCCTGGGGCACCGGCGCCGAGGTGCTGGAAGACATCACCACGCTTGAGGATACCCACCCCCAGGGCGCGCGGCTGGCCGCCCGGGTGCTGGACTGGCGCCAGATCGCCAAGCTGAAGTCGACCTATACCGACGCGCTGCAGGACCACATCCACCCCGATACGGGCCGCGTCCACACCAGCTATTCCATCGCCGGGGCGAACACGGGGCGGCTGGCCTCGACCGACCCGAACCTGCAGAACATCCCCGTCCGGACCGAAGAGGGCCGTCGCATCCGCCAGGCCTTTGTCGCGCCGCCGGGCCGGGTGCTGGTGAGCCTGGACTATTCGCAGATCGAGCTGCGCATCCTGGCCCATGTGGCCGACATCCCGGCGCTGAAACAGGCCTTCCACGACGGGCAGGACATCCACGCCCTGACCGCGTCGGAAATGTTCAGCGTGCCGCTGGACCAGATGACGCCGGAAATCCGCCGCCGCGCCAAGGCGATCAACTTCGGCGTGATCTACGGCATCTCGGGCTTTGGCCTGGCGCGCAACCTGCGCATCCCGCGGGCCGAGGCGCAGGGCTTCATCGACCGCTACTTCGAACGCTTCCCCGGCATCCGCGGCTACATGGACGACACCGTGGCCTTTGCCCAGAAGACCGGTTTCGTGCAGACCCTGTTCGGCCGCAAGATCCACATCCCCGACATCAACGCGCGCGGCCCGGGCGCGGGCTTTGCCCGCCGCGCCGCGATCAACGCGCCGATCCAGGGCACCGCGGCCGACGTGATCCGCCGCGCCATGGTGCGGATGCCCGCAGCCATCGCCGACCTGCCCGCCACCATGCTGCTGCAGGTGCATGACGAACTGCTGTTCGAGGTGGACGAGGACGCCGCCGACACCCTAATCGCCCGCGCCCGCGCGGTGATGGAGGGGGCGGCCCATCCGGCCGTGCATCTGTCGGTACCGCTGACGGTCGACGGCGGCAAGGGCCGCACCTGGGCCGAGGCGCACTGACCCACCCCGCCGGGGCCGTGCACCCCCTTCCGCGCGCAGCGCCCGGCCCCGGCCGGGGCATGGGTATTTGGATCAAGGGGAAGGGGGTGCACGGCCC
>JACXUX010000490.1 GCA_014763725.1 Rhodobacterales bacterium | reverse complement strand
GGCCTGGGCGGGCAGGGGGCGCCGCTGGCCCCGTTCTACCATTTCGCGCTGGCGCGTCGGGCGGGGTTCGACCGGCCGCTGGCGGTGCTGAACCTGGGCGGGGTGGGCAATGTCACCTGGATCGACCCGCGCCAGTCGGGCCCGCAGGTGCCCGGGGCGCTGCTGGCCTTTGACACCGGGCCCGCGAATGCGCCGATCGACGATCTGCTGATGTCGCGCCGCGGTCAGGCGCGGGACGAAGGCGGGGTGCTGGCCGCCGCGGGCCGCGCCCAGGCCGCGGTGGTCGAGGCCTTTGCCGCCCTGCCCTGGTTCTGGAAGGTGCCGCCCAAGTCGCTGGACCGCAATGCCTTTGCCCATCTGCTGGCGGCTGTGGCGGATCTGTCCGACGCCGATGCCGCGGCCACGCTGACGGCCTGCGTGGCGCGCGCGGTCAACATGGCGACGCTGCACTTTCCCACGCCGGTCGACCGCATCCTGGTCACCGGTGGCGGTCGGCACAATGCCGCGCTGATGGACCGCATCGCGGACGAGACGCGCCTGCCCGCCGTCCCGGTCGAGGCCGCGGGCTGGGATGGCGACATGCTCGAGGCGCAGGCCTTCGCCCATCTGGCGGTGCGGGTGGCGCGCGGCCTGCCCACCAGCGCGCCGACCACCACCGGCGTGGCCGCGGCGGTGGGCGGCGGCCAGATCAGCCGGCCCGGCTGATCCGCACCAGCGCCAGCACATAGGCGGCCATGCCCGCCCAGATCGGCGCGAAGGCCAGCGCCTGCGCCCGGCCGAAGGGTTCGTCGAACAGGAAGACCGCAATCACCAGCACCATCGTCGGCACCAGATATTGCAGCATGCCCGTGGTCGACAGCCGCAGCAGCTTGGCCCCGTTGGCATAGACGATCAGCGGCACGGCGGTGACGATCCCCGTGCCCAGCAATAGCGCGGTGTCCCGCGCGCCGGTTGGAAAGGCCGCCTGGCCCGTGGCATGCGACCAGGCGATCCAGCCCAGCGCCGCGGGCGTCAGCACCAGCACCTCGAGCGTGGGCACCGCGGCCAGCGCCTTCATGTAGAGCGGCAGGAACCCCCACATCAGATAGGCCGACAGCGCAAAGCCCAGGCCCCGCAGGCTGTCGCCGCC
>JACXUX010000489.1 GCA_014763725.1 Rhodobacterales bacterium | reverse complement strand
CCTGCCGGCAGACGGTCGGTCACGCGGGCGCGGAACACGAATTCGTCGTAGTATTCACTGGGCAATTCGCCCGACCAGATGATCTCGCGCACGCCTTCGGTGACGGTGTTGCCCCAGAGTTCATAGGTGTTCTCGTAGGGGCCGGTGACCGTTTCCAGCGTCCAGCCCGCCTTGACCATCGGTTGCGCCGCAATCAGCCCCTCGGGGATCTGGACACGCACGCGCAGCGTCGCCTCGTCACCGCAACCATGCGGCACGCGGAGGGTGAGGCGCGCGGTCTGGCCCTGGACGACTTCGCCTTCGGCAAAGGTGGCATGGGCCAGGGCCTGCGACCCCACGGTCAGGGGCAGAACGACGGCGGCGGCGGCAAGAAGATGTTTCATGGTGGCGTTTCCTTTCTGGTTTCAGTTGAGGGGCATGACCCTGTTCGCATTGGCCGGGTGTCCGCCCGGCCAGGGGTCGGCGAAGGCCGGATCGGTCAGGAAGTCCTGATCCGTCAGGCTTTCGAGAAAGGCGATCAGGTCGGCGATCTCGGCGTCCGAAATCTCGAAGCCGCCGATCAGCGCGTCCTTGTGGGGGTTTTCGTGGCCCGCACCGGCATGGGGCCCGTCCGAAATGGTCCGCCCGCCCGCCGCGTAGTGGCGGATCACCTCCTCGAGCGTGGCGATCGACCCGTCATGCATGTAGGGCGCGGTGACGGCCACGTTGCGCAAGCTGGGCGTGCGGAAGCGGCCCATGTCCGACGGAACGCCGGTGAACTCGTAAAGGCCAAGCCCCCCCGCCGGATAGGCGCCCGAGCCCCCGATGTTGTAGAGCCCGGTGTTGTGGAAGGCGTTCTCGGGGAAGGGCGTCCGCGCGGTCTGCAGGTTGTCGGAAAAGAGCGCGCCGGTGTGGCAGTGGTAGCACTCAAGCCGGTGATCGAAGAACAGCGCCTGCCCGCGCCGGGCGGCCTCCGACATGGCGTCGGCCTCGCCGTAATAGGTCGCGCGGTCATAGGGGCTGTTCAGCGAGATGAGCGTGCGCTGGAAGGCCCCGAGCGCGCGGGTGACCGTGTAGAGATCGGGTGCAGGTCGGTCGGGAAAGGCCGCCGGAAAGGCCTCGGCATACCAGGGATCGGCGGCGAGGCGCGC
>JACXUX010000488.1 GCA_014763725.1 Rhodobacterales bacterium | reverse complement strand
GCCTCGGGGTTGACCAGGCTGGGGGCGGCGGGGCCCACGGGGTTGCCGAAGATCCAGTTGATGCCGATGCGCATCAGGCTGACGCCGATCACCAGGATGATCGTGCCCGTCACCACCGGCGGGAAGAAGCGCAGCAGCTTCGAGATCAGCGGGGCCAGGAACATGGCGATGACCCCCGCGGCGATGATGGCGCCGAAGATCATTCGCGCGCCCTCGGCCCCCGGATGGGCGCTGCCGATGGCGACCATGGGGCCCACGGCGGCAAAGGTCACGCCCATCATCACCGGCAGGCGGATGCCGAACCATTGCGTGACGCCCAGCGACTGGATCAGCGTGACCAGGCCGCAGGCAAAGAGATCGGCCGAGATCAGGAAGGCCACGTCCTGGGGCGGCAGTTTCAGCGCGCGGCCGACGATCAGCGGCACGGCCACGGCGCCGGCATACATCACCAGCACATGCTGCAGGCCGAGGCAAAGAGCTTGGGTGCCGGCAGACGTTCGTCCACCGGATGGGTGTGGTCGGACATGGGTCTGTCCCCTCCTCCGGGACGGAAGCCTGCCGTCGCCTCCCTTCCCGCGCGGCTTCGGACGCGGGCGGCAGTGCCTAGCCCCGGACCACTGTCCAGGGCTGCGGATATCGGTGTTCCTGCAGGTTCGCGCCCGGGCCGATGCGGTCGACCACGGCGAAGAGGCCGGGCGCGGCCAGGGGCGTCAGCACCCCGTGCCAGGTGCCGCGCGCCAGGTTGATGCCCTGGGCGCCATCGGTCAGGAAGGCGCGGGGCACGGCATCGGGGCCGTCGGCGACGATCACCAGGAAGGGATCGGCGGTCATCGGCAGGAAGGCCTGGCTGCCCTGGGGGTGACGCTCGATCAGGTCGAAGCTGTAGGGCAGGGCGCGCGGCTGGGCCTGGAAGATCGACAGGCCCGCGCGGCCGTCGTCGAAGTCGAGCGCGGCCAGATCGTGATGGCGGCGGCAGAGCCCGGCGTTGATCAGCCGGAAGTCGCCCGTGGCCTGAAGCACCTGGCCATAGGGGGCGAACGCGGCGGCGGTCAGCGGTTCGGTGCGCAGTTCGGTCATCGGCGGCTTTCGCGGCGGGGCGGGGGGCTGTCTGCCCCCCGTGCCCCCCGAGGA
>JACXUX010000012.1 GCA_014763725.1 Rhodobacterales bacterium | reverse complement strand
GCCCGATACCGCCGACAGCGCCGACCCCCCGCCCGACGACCCGGATCAGGGCGAAGGCGATCTGGAGCTGCTGGTGGCCGCGACCCGCGCGGCCCTGCCGGGCGATCTGCTGGCCGAGCTGGCGCGCGGGCGTGCGGCGCGGGCCGCCAAGGCCGGCGCGGGCAGCGGGGCCGTGCGCGCGGGCAATCGCCGCGGCCGCCCGCTGCCGGCACGGCCGGGGCGGCCGGGCAGCCCCTCGGCGCTGGACCTGGTCGCCACGCTGCGGGTGGCGGCCCCCTGGCAGGGCTATCGCCGCGGGCTGGCCGCGGGGGGACCCGACCGCGCGCTGTATCTGCAACCGGCCGATCTGCGGCTGCGGCGGGTCAAGGAATGTTCCGACCGGGTGCTGATCTTTGCCGTCGATGCCTCGGGCTCCTCGGCCGTGGCGCGTCTGGCCGAGGCCAAGGGTGCGGTCGAACTGTTCCTGGCCGGGGCCTATGCGCGGCGCGATCATGTGGCGCTGCTGTCCTTTCGCCACCGGGGGGGCCGAGCTGATGCTGCCGCCCACCCGCAGCCTGGCCCGGACCCGGACGCGGCTGTGCGGCCTGCCGGGGGGCGGGGGCACGCCGCTGGCCGCCGGGCTGCGGTTGGCGCTGGACACCGCGACCCGGCCGCAGCCGCAGCTGGCGGCGCTGGCCGCGGCGATGGGGGCGCGCTATCTGGCCCTGCCGCGGGCGGGATCGGCGGGCATGGCCGCCACCCTGGGCGCCGCGCTGGAGGCCTGAGTTGGAGCCCGACCGACTGCCGCAGGACTGGCCCTTTCGCGCGCAGGGGCGGTCGGTGCGCGCCGGCGCGCACCGCTGGTGGGTGATCGACACCGGCCCGCATGAGGCGCCCGCGGTGCTGCTGCTGCACGGGCTGGGCGCGTCGGGGCACAGTTTCGCGCGGCTGATCCCCGCGCTGGCCGAAGGGTTCCGGGTGATCGTGCCCGACCTGCCGGGCCAGGGCTGCACGCGCGCGGGCGCGCCGGGCCGGCTGGGCCTGGATCCGATGGCCGAGGATCTGCTGGCGCTGTGCACCGCCCTTGGCGCCCCGCCGCAGGCCGTGGTGGGCCATTCGGCGGGTGCCGCGCTGGCGCTGCGCCTGGCCGAGATGACGCCCCTGCGCGCCGTGGTGGGCATCAATGCCGCGCTGGGCACGTTCGACGGGGCGGCGGGCTGGGTCTTTCCGCTGATGGCGCGCGCGCTGAGCGTGGCGCCCTTTGCCGCCCATGCCGCGGCCGCGCTGTGGGGCCGGCCGTCGGCCGTGGACCGGCTGCTGCGCGATACGGGGTCGCAGGTCGATTCCGCGTTCCGCGCCGCCTATCTGCGGCTGGTGCAGGACCCGGCCCATGTCGCCGGCGCGCTGGGGATGATGGCCGCCTGGCGGCTGGAGCCGCTGCTGGACCGGATGGGCGCGATCGACGTGCCCGTGCTGCTGATCGCCGGGGGGCGCGACCGCGCCGTCCCGCCCGAGGTGTCGCAGGCCGCCGCCGCCCGCCTGCCCGGGGCGCAGGCGCTGCTGCTGCCCGATCTGGGCCATCTGGCGCAGGAAGAGGCGGCCGACGGCCTGGCCGACCGCATCCTGCCCTGGCTGGCGGCGCGGCTTCAGCCCGCGGGGGCCGCTCCGAAGATCTGATCGCGGTGGCGGTCCAGATAGATCCGCAGCCAGGGGGTAAAAGCCGCGGGGGTGGCGCGCAGCTCGTCCGCCAGCCGGTCCAGATCGACCCAGCGGGTGGCCTGAACCTCCTCGGGGTCGGGGGTCACGGCCAGGCCGGGGCCCGCGCGGCCGACGAAGACATCGACCACCTCATGTTCGGTCAGCCCGTTGCCCACGGCGGCGCGGTATTCCACCGTGCCCGCGGGGGTCAGGTCCAGGCCGGTGATCCCCAGTTCCTGCGCCAGGCGACGGCGGGCGCAGGTCGCGGTGTCCTCGGCCCAGTGCGGATGGGTGCAGCAGGTGTTCGCCCACAGGCCGGGCGTGTGATACTTGCCCGCCGCGCGCTGCTGGATCAGCACGCGCGGCCCGTCCAGCACGAAGACCGACACGGCCGGATGCCGCAGGCCGCGGCGATGCACCTCAAGCTTGTCGACCGGCATCAGTCGGCCGTCGACCCAGGCGGGGATGGGTTCAGCGGTTGTCATGATCATTCCGGTGACACGAGGCCCAGCAGATGGGCAAGGTTCTTCACGCCGATCTTCACATGCGCCAGCGGGCGGGCCTTGACCAGACGCTTGTTCATGTAGGCCTCGAACGTCAGGCGCTGGACGTCGATGTCATGGCACAGGCTGACAAAGCGTTCGCGCCGGTCGTCGCTGCGATAGTAGGCGTCCTGCATGGACTGCAGCACCTTGAACACCGTGCCGTGTTCGCGCAGGAACATCCTGCGCGCCAGCCGCAGGTCGGCCGGCCGGCCCGACCGCAGGAAGGCCTGCGCCGCCGTGGCCGCCGCCCGGCCGCAGGCCATGGCGTAATAGATCCCCTCGCCTGACGAGGGCGCGACCACCCCCGCCGCATCGCCCGCCAGCACCAGATCGCGGCCGTTGTCCCAGCGGTCCAGCGGGCGCAGCGGGATCGGCGCGCCTTCGCGCCGGATCGTTGTGCAGCCGGTCAGGCCGCTGGCCGCGCGCAGGTCGGCGGTGGCGCGCTTCAGGTCGATGCCGTCGATGCCGGTGCCCATGCCCACGCTGGCGCGCGCCCCGTGCGGGAACACCCAGCCGTAGAAGTCGGGGCTGATCCGGCCGTCATAGATCACGTCGCAGCGGTCGGGGTCATAGCCCGCGCCGGTTTCGGGGGCGTCGATGATTTCGTGATAGGCGATGACATAGGGGATGTCGCGGCCGCCCGGCACCTCGGCCCGGGCCACGGCCGACCGCGCCCCGTCGGCGCCGATGATGGCGCGGGTGGGGGTGGCGCGTTCCTCGCCCGTGGCCTTGTCGCGCCAGATCACGCGGGGGGTGGGCCCGTCGCGGTCCACCCGCAGGAAGGTTCCGGTCAGCCGGTCGGCCCCCGCCATCGCGGCGCGGTCGCGCAGGAATTCGTCAAAGGTTTCGCGGTCGATCATGCCGACGAAGCCGTTCTCGATCGGGATGTCGACCTGCCGCCCCGTGGGCGAGATCATCCGCGCCGTGCGGATGCGCGCGACCAGCTGGTCGTCGGGAATGCCGAATCGGCGATCAGCCGCGGCGGGATGGCGCCGCCGCAGGGCTTGATCCGCCCGGCACGATCCAGCAGCGCGACGCGCTGCCCGGCGCGGGCCAGATCCTCGGCTGCGGTCGACCCCGAGGGCCCGCCGCCGACCACGAAGACATCGCAGGTCATCCTATTCTCCGGCTATGGCGGCGGGATGCGGCGCAAAGGGCCGCGGCGCCAAGGTGCGGGCGGCCATCGCGGCCGCCGTCAGGAACAGCGCGGCCTCGGCCAGGAAGACCAGGCCGAAGGCTTCGTTTGCGGGCAGCATCAGGCGCAGCGCATGGCTGCCGGCCGCACCCGCCAGCCCGCCAAAGCCCGCGGCCAGCGCCGACAGCGCCACCGCCGCCAGCCCGACGGCCGCCACGATCTGCAGCAAGCGCGCGGGGGTATAGGGGTCGATCAGCGCCCCCACCCCGCCCGCAGTGACCGCGATGCCCAGGATCATCATCAGCCAGACGGTCATCGCCGCGGCGGGCGTCAGCCGGTCGGGAGTGACCGTGGCCAGCAGCGCCAGCAGCGACGTGTCCGCCGCCCCCGCGCCGCCGCCGATCAGCACATATGCCAGCGTCGACAGCACCAGCCCCGGCAGCCAGGCCACCGCCATCACCGGCAGCGCCAGCCGCCGCCAGGAACGCCCCGCCCGCCAGCGCGGCCATGCCCGCCAGGATGAAGGGCATGCGCCCGCCGCGCAGGTCGGACCGCAGTCCCCAGCCCGGCCGGCTGAGCTGGACGATGTAGTGCAGCGCGACCAGCGCCCCGGGCAGCATCGCGGGCGCGGCCAGTTCCACCACCATCAGCCGGTTCAGGGTCGAGGTGGTCAGCACCACCACCGCCCCCAGCGCCATCTGCACCAGACCCAGCCGCAGGATGGTGACCCAGGCGCGCATCAGATCACCCCCCGCAGCGCAAAGGCCGATACCATCATGCCCGAGACATACATCAGCACCCCGGTCGCATTGTACCAGGGCGCCCGCGCCTTGGGGTCGCGCAGCAGCACGCGCATCGCCAGGATCTGCCCGCCCAGCAGCGCCAGCACCGCCAGCGCATGCCAGGGCGCCCCCCAGATCACCAGCAGCGCCACCACCAGCAGCTGGGCCAGCGCCATCACGGTGCAGGCGATGCGGGGCGCGACCTCGGGGCCCAGCACCACCGGCAGCGATCGCACGCCATGCAGGCGGTCGCCCTCCAGCGCCTTGAAATCGTTCAGCGTCATGATGCCATGCGCGCCCAGGGCATAGAGCCCGGCGATCGCCACCACCTCGAACCGGGGGGCGGCCTGCAGCAACACGGCCGCGCCGGTGAACCAGGGCAGCCCCTCATAGGACAGGCCGACAAGGCCCGGCCCCCACCAGCCCGACCGCTTCAGCCGCACGGGTTCGGCGGAATAGGCCCAGGCGGCGGCCACCCCGGCCACCGTGGCCCAGAAGCCCCAGACCCCCAGCGCCGCGCCCCAGGCCAGCGCCAGCACGCTGAAGGCCAGCGCGATCCACAGCCCCCAGCGCCCCGGGATCCGGCCCGAGGGGATGGGGCGATCCGGTTCGTTCACCGCATCGACATGGCGGTCGCACCAGTCGTTGGCGGCCTGGCTCATGCCGCAGACGATGGGTCCGGCCAGCACCATGCCGCCGATCACCAGCGCCAGGTTCGGCCCCAGCGCCACGCCGGACGACACCGCGCCGCACAGACAGGCCCAGACCGGGGGGAACCAGGTCACGGGTTTCAGCAGCGTCAGCACCGCACGGGGTTGCGGCCAGGCATTCGCGGGGGAGCGGACAGCCAGCGTCATGTGTCAACTAAAAATGACAGATGCGAGTCTCGCAAGCACCAAGTGACGCCCCCCGTGCGGGGGGCGCCCGGGGTCACGATGTCGGGGGATCAGTCGGCGTCGCGCGCCAGCAGGTTGAACTTGCGCAGCTTCACATACAGCGACTGGCGCGACAGGCTCAGCAGCTCGGCCGCGGCGACGCGGTTGTTCCCGGTCAGCTCCAGCGCCGTTTCGATGCACATCTTTTCAATGATTTCCGTGGTTTCCGCGACGATATCCTTCAGCGCGGAATAGCCCACCAGCTGCATCACGTTGCGCAGGCCTTCGTTGCCCGGCGCACCCGCGGGCCAGCGCAGACCTTCGGCGGCCGAGGCGTCGCGCACCACCAGCGCCACCGCCGGCTGGTTCCGGTCGGGGAACCACGAGGCCGAGATCTCGACTGCCAGCTGGCCGCCGAAGTCGGTGTTCAGCCGGGTCGCGTAATGCCGCAGGCGTCCAACGCGCTTGACATTGTCCAGCAGGACCCGCATGTCGACCTCGCCCCGCGACAGGAAGTCGCTGAGCGGCCGGCCCGCGACGGCGGCCAGGTTCGGGCTGTCGGTCAGGTTCAGGAAAGCCTCGTTCGCGACCTTGATCGTGCCGTCCGCATCCAGAAAGACGATCCCGTCCATCCCGTTGTGGAACAGCCGCGACAGCATGTCGGTCAGGTCGTCGCCCTTGTCGCGCGCGTTTTCCGACAGCTCGACCCGGCACAGCAGCAGCCGGTCGCCCGCGGCGCGGAACTGCGTGGCGGTCACCTGCACCCGCCGACGGGTGCGGCGCACGGTCAGCTCCAGCGGGCCGGGCGGTTCGATCGCGGTCAGCTTGGACAGGGCGTCCAGCAGCTCGCCCCGGCGGCGACCCTCGAATTCCTGGGCGATCGGGGCGTCGATCAGCTCGGCGCGGGGGGCGCCCACCATCTGTTCGGCCGCGCCGTTCAGGTCGACGATTCGCCCGGTGCTGGCCGAAACGATCATCAGGGGCGCGGCGCTCAGCTCCATCAGCACGCGATAGCGGGTCTCCAGCTCGCGCTTGGCCTCATAGTCGCGTTCCAGCGCCAGCTGCGCCTCGACCAGGCGCTGTTGCACCTCGGCCAGCTGGCGCAGGTCGCGGCCCAGCAGCAGCAGGCCGCCGTCCGGGCCGCTGCGCAGGATGGTGTAGCGCAGCGGAAACTCGATGCCCGACTGCGGGCTGTGGTTCAGCTCGAGCGTCAGGGGCCCGTTGGCGGCATTGGCGGATTCGGTCAGCCGCGTCTCGAGCTTGCGCGCGCTTTCGGCGCTGAACAGCGACAGCAGCGGCGCGCCCGGCCAGGTGGCCGTGCGGCTGATGAAGCCCGAGGCGGGGCTGGGAATCGCCTGCACCACCGTCAGGCCCGGATCCACCACAAGCGTCAGGTCGCTGACTGCCGCGATGGTGCCCATCAGCAGATCGGGCGCCAGGACCGGCAACAGGCCGGAATTCGGCACGAAGGAACCGTCTGATGTCACAGCAGCAACCTTTCCTGCGGTCTACGTCACGTCTGGCGCCCCACCCTTATGATGCTGCGTGCCGGTGCACGTCGAGACCAAAGACAGCGAGCGCGCCCTCGATCTCGTTCGTGACGGCATCTGCACCCAATGCCAACAGATCCGGCGATCCGCTGCCCACGATCACGCCGCCCACCACCACCCGAAGCGTCCCCTTGGACAGGGTGTGCAAGGTCCGCACAAGCATGGAACAGGTGTTGATCCTGTCCTGGCTGCCGATGGAGATCAGCGCCCCCTTGAAATGGCGTGCCGCGGTCAGACCTGCAAGATCAGAAAGCGACGGCCCCAGGCGGAAACAGACCGAAATGCCCATCCGCCGCAGCTGACCGGCCAGGATCGCCGCGCCCAGCGTGTGTTGTTCGCCATGCGGCACGATCAGCAACAGCGTGTCCTGCCCGTTCGGCCGGGCATCGTCGGCGGTGCAGTCCAGCCCCATGCCGTGCAGCAGCCCCGAGAGGCGCGCAGCCCCCACGGTGACATCGGTAAAGGAAATCCGGTCGGCTTCCCAGTCCAGGCCCAGGCGACGGGCGGCCTCGGGGATGTAGCCGTCGACGATCTGGACATCGCTGATGCGCGCGGCGCGCGGCGCGCATCTCGGCCAGCAGCGCCTCAAGCCCGCGGCGGTCGGGCCCATGGGCGCTGTGCACCATGCGGTCGAGGAGGTCTCCGTCGATCGTCATGTCTCTCGACGCCTTCTGCGCGACCAGGCGCCCGATGACTTCAAGCGCAAGGGCGATCCGGTCCGTTCCGCTGACGCTGTCTGGGGCCTGTTCCTCGCCGTGGCAGGTGTCGCGCATGGGGAACCTCGGAACGACGGATGCAGGGACACCTGACCAGGTGTTCGCGCATCGTGGTTTGCGACCAGAACTCTTGACACCATGTCACACCACGGCACCACAAATGTCCACACAAATTGACATAGCCCGCCCGATCCCCCCGTCTGCCCACCTGAAGGGTTTGGATTGCATAGATAAATTCAAGACACACTTTTTCCGCTTTCGCAATGCGGGTGAGAATCGCTCCCCGTGTCGCGCGATAAGGTGTAAATTAGGATTGACACTTTGTGCCCCGGCCCTAACCTTCGGGGCACAGCCTGTCAGGGAGAGGCATGCCATGGCCCAAAAGCCCGCCACAGCGCATCGGCAGCCGTCAGGCCGGCTTTACACCGCCGAGCAGAGGGTGCGGCGAGATGCCACGCCCTGGACTCCTGGACTATGGTGCAGGGCATCCTGGCGCCGCTGCAGTTCCTGGCCTTCGGCGTGTCGCTGGTGCTGGTGCTGCGCTATCTGGCCACCGACCAGGGCTATGCGGCGGCCACCGTGTCCATCCTGGTGAAGACAGGTTTTCTTTACACCATCATGGTCACCGGCGCCCTGTGGGAAAAGGCCGTGTTCGGCCAGTATCTGTTCGCCCCCGCCTTCTTCTGGGAAGATGTCGTCAGCTTCGGCGTGATCGCGCTGCACACGCTGTATCTGCTGGCGCTGTGGCAGGGCTGGGCTGCGGGTGCGCAGATGGCGATCGCGCTCGCCGCCTATGCCGCCTATGTCGTGAATGCCGCGCAATTCGTCTGGAAGCTGCGGATGGCCCGGCTCGAGGGCGGCACCGACGCTCCGGCCCAGGGGGTGGCGGCATGAGCCTGGACCTGCCCGCCACCGGCTGCCGCACCGCCCCCGTCCTGCGCGAACGCGGCCAGCGCGAGGTGTTCTGCGGCCTGACGGCAATCATCTGGCTGCATCGCAAGATGCCCGACGCCTTCTTTCTGGTGGTGGGCAGCCGCACCTGCGCCCATCTGCTGCAGGCGGCCGCGGGGGTTATGATCTTTGCCGAACCGCGGTTCGGCACCGCGATCCTCGAGGAAAAGGATCTGGCGGGCCTGGCCGATGCGAATCAGGAACTGGATCGTGAGGTCGCCCGCCTGCTGGCGCGCCGGCCCGACATCCGCCGGCTGTTCCTGGTGGGATCCTGCCCGTCCGAGGTGATCAAGCTGGACCTGGCGCGCGCCGCCGAGCGGCTGTCGGTCCAGCATGCGCCGCGGGTCATGGTGCTGAACTATTCCGGGTCCGGGATCGAGACGACCTTCACCCAGGGCGAGGACGCCTGCCTGGCCGCCATGGTGCCGGGCCTGCCGCCCGCGACGCAGCGCGAGCTGCTGCTGGTGGGCGCCCTGCCCGACGTGGTCGAGGATCAGATGCGCGCCCTGCTGACCGATCTGGGGATCGGCCCGCTGCGGGTGCTGCCCGCCCATGTGGCCGACCAGGCGCCCGGCGTGGGGCCGCAGACCTGGTTTGCGCTGACCCAGCCCTTCCTCGGCGATACCCATGCCGCGCTGATGCGGCGGGGGGCTCAGCCGATCCTGGCGCCCTTCCCCTTTGGCGAAGAGGGCACGACCGCCTGGCTGCGCGCCATCGCCGATGTCTGGGGCGTCGGCCCCGACCGGTTCGAGGCCGTGACCGCCGCCCCCCGCGCCCGCGCCCGCCGCGCCGTGGCGGCACAGGCGGCGACGCTGGCCGGCAAGCGGGTGTTCTTCTTCCCCGACAGCCAGATGGAAATTCCGCTGGCCCGTTTCCTGTCGCGCGAATGCGGGATGATCCCGGTCGAGGTGGGCACCCCCTATCTGCACCGCGACCTGATGGCGGCCGAACTGGACCTGCTGCCCGCGGGCGTCACGCTCAGCGAGGGGCAGGATGTCGACCTGCAGCTGGACCGCCAGGCCGCGGCTGCGCCCGACCTGACCGTCTGCGGCCTGGGGCTGGCCAACCCGCTCGAGGCGCAGGGCTTCACCACCAAATGGGCGATCGAGCTGGTGTTCACGCCCGTGCATTTCTACGAACAGCCCGGCGATCTGGCGGGGCTGTTCGCCCGGCCGCTGCGGCGGCGGGACATCCTGGCGCAGGGGGGCGGGGCATGAGGCTGACGCTCTGGACCTATGAGGGGCCGCCGCATGTGGGCGCGATGCGCGTGGCCACCGCCATGCAGGGGCTGCACTATGTGCTGCACGCGCCGCAGGGCGACACCTATGCCGACCTGCTGTTCACGATGATCGAACGGCGCGGCGCGCGCCCGGCGGTGACCTATACCACCTTTCAGGCGCGCGACCTGGGGGCCGATACGGCCAACCTGTTCAAGGAAGCCGCCCGCGCCGCCCACGACCGGTTCCGCCCCGAGGCGATGATCGTGGGTGCCAGCTGAACGGCCGAGCTGATCCAGGACGACCCCGGGGGCCTGGCCGAGACGCTGGGTCTGTCCTGCCCGGTGATCGCGCTGGACCTGCCGTCCTATTCGCGGAAAGAGAATTTCGGCGCCGACGAGACCTTCCACCAGATCGTCCGTGCGCTGGCCCGGCCGATGCGGCGCACCGGGCAGGTCACCTGCAACCTGCTGGGGGCGACCGCGCTGGGGTTCCGCCACCGCGACGACGTGGCCGAGCTGACGCGCCTGCTGGCCGGCATGGGCATCGCCGTGAACGTCTGCGCGCCGCTGGGCGCGCGGCCTGCCGACATCGCGCGGATGGGTCAGGCGCATTTCAACGTGCTGATGTATCCCGAAACCGCCGAGACCGCCGCGCGCTGGATGGAACGCGCGCTGGGCCAGCCCTTTACCCGCATCGTGCCGATCGGCACCGGCGCCACGCGTGACTTCCTGGCCGAGGTGTCGGGCCTGACCGGCCTGCCCGTGCAGGTGGACGAAGGCGCGCTGCGCGCGCCGTGGTGGTCGGCGTCCGTAGATTCGACCTATCTGACGGGCAAGCGCGTCTTCATCTTCGGCGACGCCACCCATGCCATGGCCGCCGCCCGCATCGCCGCGCGCGAAATCGGGTTCGAGGTGGTGGGCCTGGGCTGCTACAACCGCGAATTCGCCCGCCCGCTGCGGGCCGCGGCCGCGCAGCATGGTGTCGAGCCGCTGATCACCGACGACTATCTGGAGGTCGAGGCCGCCATCGCCGCCGCCCAGCCCGAGCTGATCCTGGGCACGCAGATGGAACGGATGATCGGCAAGCGGCTGGGCATTCCCTGTGCCGTGATCTCGTCCCCCGTGCATGTGCAGGACTTTCCCGCCCGCACCAGCCCGCAGATGGGCTTCGATGGCGCGAATGTCATCTTTGACACGTGGATCCATCCGCTGGTGATGGGGCTGGAGGAACATCTGCTGACGATGTTCCGCGAGGATTTCGAGTTCCAAGACGCGGCCGGCCCTAGCGACCATGGCGCGGCCCATGCCGCGCGCCGGGCGGAACCGGCGGCCGCGGTGCCCGAGGTGGCGCTGGCGGCGGCCCCGGGGGTTTCACCCCCGGACCCCCAGGGTATTTCGGTCAAGAGGAAGGAAGAGCCGGTTCCTGCAGGCGACGGGGCGGCGGTCGAATGGCTGGCCGAGGCCGAGCAGGAGCTGAAGAAGATCCCCTTCTTCGTGCGCGGCAAGGCGCGGCGGAACACCGAACGCTATGCGGCCGACCGCGGGTTGCGCGCGATCTCGCGCGAGACGCTGTATGAAGCGAAGGCCCATTATGCGCGATGATCGGCACCCCCGGGATCAGGCGGCGGACGGAGGGGCGCGGCCCTACCGCTTCGTGATCGTCACGCTGGATGCCCATGCGGCGGGTCCGGCGGCGCGGGTGGCCCCGCGGCTGGCGAAGGACTTTCCGGGGATCGAAATTTCCATCCATGCCGCGGCGGAATGGGCCGAGAACCCCGCCGCCCTGGCCCGCGCCCGCGCGGCGGTGGACCAGACCGATCTGGTGGTGGCGAACCTGCTGTTCATCGAGGAACATCTGACCGCGATCCTGCCCCACCTGCAGCGGGCGCGCGACCGGGCCGATGCCTTTGTGGGGGTGATCGCCGATCCGCAGATCGTCAAGCTGACGAAGATGGGCGATCTGGACATGAGCCAGCCCGCCAGCGGGGCCATGGCGCTGCTGAAGAAGCTGCGCGGGACCAGGGCGCCCTCGGGGTCGTCGGGCGAGAAGCAGATGGCGATGCTGCGCCGGCTGCCCAAGATCCTGAAATACATTCCCGGCAAGGCCCGGGACATGCGCGCCTGGTTCCTGTCGATGCAATACTGGCTGGGCGGGTCGGACGACAACATCGAGGCGATGATCCGTTTTCTGGTCGGCCGCTATTCGGGCAACCGCGACTGGTCGCGGATCAAGGCGGCGGCGCCGATCGACTATCCCGATGTGGGCCTGTATCACCCCGGGCTGCCCGACCGGATCACCACCGACCCCGCCGCCCTGCCGCGCCCGCCGGGGGCGGTGGCGACGGTGGGTCTGCTGATGCTGCGGTCCTATATCCTGGCGGGCGACACGGCGCATTACGATGCGGTCATCGCGGCCTTTGAACGCGAGGGTCTCGCGGTGCGGCCGGCCTTTGCCGGGGGGCTGGACGGGCGGCCCGCGATCCGCGCCTATTTCCAGGGCGAGGGCGGTGCGACCATCGACGCCATGGTGTCGCTGACCGGGTTCAGCCTGGTGGGCGGGCCCGCCTACAACGACAGCCCCGCCGCGGTCGAGGCGCTGGCCGCGCTGGACGTGCCCTATCTGGCCGCCCATCCGCTGGAGTTCCAGACGCTGGGGCAGTGGGGCACCTCGGGCGGGGGGCTGGGGCCGGTCGAGACGACCATGCTGATCGCGCTGCCGGAAATCGACGGGGCGACCAACCCCACCGTCTTTGCCGGCCGGCACGATGCGAACGGCTGTGCGGGGTGCGCCAAGGGCTGCCGGGCCGCGGGGGCCGACGCGCTGCAAACCCGTGCCATGGCGCCCTGTCCGGAACGGATCGAGGCGCTGGCCGACAAGGCGCGCCGGCTGGCGCTGCTGCGCCGGTCGCAGGTGGCCGCGCGCAGGGTGGCGATCGTGCTCTACGGCTTTCCGCCCAATGCCGGGGCGGCGGGGACGGCGGCCTATCTGGCGGTCTTCGAATCGCTGCACAACGTGCCGGGCGCGATGAAGGCGCAGGGCTATGACGTGGATGTCCCCGCCACGGTTGCGGACCTGCGCGAGGCGGTGCTGGGCGGCAATGCCGCCTGGCATGGCCAGCCCGCCAATGTGGCCGCCACCGTGCCCGCCGCCCAGATCGTGGCGCGGCAGAAGTGGCTGCGCGAGATCGAGGGCGCCTGGGGCCCCGCGCCGGGCCGGGCCCAGACCGACGGCCGCGGCGTGCATGTGCTGGGCCGGCAGATGGGGAACGTGTTCATCGGGCTGCAGCCGGTCTTCGGCTATGAGGGCGACCCGATGCGCCTGCTGTTCGAGAAGGGCTTTGCGCCGACGCATGCCTTCACCACCTTCTACCGCTGGCTCAAGGAGGACTTCGGCGCCGATGTCCTGCTGCATTTCGGCATGCACGGCGCGCTGGAATTCATGCCGGGCAAGCAGGCCGGCGTGTCCGAGGGCTGCTGGCCCGACAGGCTGATCGGCAACCTGCCGAACGTCTATCTGTATGCCGCGAACAACCCGTCCGAGGCGACGCTGGCCAAGCGGCGGTCGAATGCGATCACGCTCACCCATCTGACCCCGCCGCTGGTGCAGTCGGGGCTCTACAAGGGGCTGGCCGACCTGAAGGATTCGCTGACCCGCCTGCGCGCCACCGAACCCGGCGCGCCCGGGCGCGACGATCTGGACCAGCTGGTGCGCGACCAGGCGCGCGCGGTCGATCTGGACCCGTCCGACCCCGACCGGCTGTGGCTGCGCCTGCTGGAAACCGAGGGCGCGCTGATCACCGACGGCTTCCACGTCGTGGGCCGGACCATGACGGCCGAGGCGCGGCAGGCCCTGCTGGACCTGATGCCCGAAACCGCCGACCGCGCCGCGGCCGACCGGCTGCTGCAGCAGGATCATGAAATTCCCGCGCTGCTGCGCGCGCTGGGCGGGCATTTCGTGGCGCCGGTGCCGGGGGGCGACCTGATCCGCAGCCCGCAGATCCTGCCCACGGGGCGGAACATCCACGCCTTTGACCCGTTCCGGATGCCCACGGCCTTTGCGTTGCAGGACGGAGCGGCGCAGGCGGCGCGGCTCTTGGCGGCGCAGGATCGGCTGCCGCGCAGCGTGGCGATGGTGCTGTGGGGGTCGGACAACATCAAGTCGGACGGCGGGCCGATCGCCCAGGCGCTGGCGCTGATGGGGGCGCGGCCGCGGTTCGACCATTACGGGCGGCTGTGCGGGGCCGACCTGATCCCGCTGGCCGAACTGGGCCGACCGCGGATCGACGTGGTCATGACGATGTCGGGCATCTTCCGCGACCTGCTGCCCCTGCAGACCCGGATGCTGGCCGAGGCCGCCTGGAAGGCCGCCAGCGCCGATGAGCCGCTGACGCAGAACTTCATCCGTGCCCATGCCCTGGCCTATGCCGCCGAGATGGGGGTGGACCTGGAAGCCGCCAGCCTGCGGGTGTTTTCCAATGCCGAGGGCGCCTATGGGTCGAACGTCAATGTGCTGGTGGGCAGCAGCGCCTTTGGCGACGAGGACGAGCTGGCCGACGCCTATGAATCGCGCAAGTCCTTTGCCTACGGGCTGAACGGCAAGGCGGTGCAGAACGGCGCGCTGCTGCAGAAGGTGCTGCGCGATGTCGACCTGGCCTATCAGAACCTGGAATCGGTCGAACTGGGGGTGACCACGGTCGACCACTATTTCGACACGCTGGGCGGCGTGGCGCGGGCGGTGCGGCGCGCGCGCGGCGGGCAGGAAACGCCCGTCTTAATCGGCGACCAGACCCGCGGCGCGGGCCAGGTGCGCACGCTGAAGGACCAGATCGCGCTGGAAACCCGGTCGCGCAGCCTGAACCCGCGGTATTTCGAGGGGCTGCTGCGCCACGGCGCCGAGGGCGTGCGCCAGATCGAGGCGCAGGTGACCAACACGCTGGGCTGGTCGGCCACGACGGGGCATGTCGACCCCTGGGTCTATCAGCGGCTGTCCGAGACCTTTGTCCTGGACGAGGCGATGCGCCGCCGGCTGGCCGCGCTGAACCCCGAGGCGTCGAACCGGATGGCGCAGAAGCTGATCGAGGCCTCGGAGCGCCGCTACTGGCAGCCCGATGCCGAGACGCTGGCCGCGCTGCAGCGGGCGGCGGACGAACTGGAAGACCGGCTGGAAGGGATCGCGGCGGAATGACCGGGACCTGCACCAGGCGGCACGGCCGGACCGGGGCGCTGCCCCGGACCCCGGGATATTTGGACCAGGAAGCAGGGGAGGCCCGCAATGGCGCCGCGTGACGAGATACCGGTCCTGAAGGGACTGGACGGCGAGGGCTCGGTCCAGGTGCATCAGGATGCCGGGCTGAAGATCGAGGGGGCGCAGGTCTTTTCCGTCCATGGCAAGGGCGGGATCGGCAAGTCGACGACCAGTTCCAACCTGTCGGCGGCCTTTGCCCAGATGGGCAAGCGGGTGCTGCAGATCGGCTGCGACCCCAAGCATGACAGCACCTTCACGCTGACCGGGCGGCTGCAGCCCACGGTGATCGACATCCTGAAGGAGGTCGATTTCCATGCCGAGGAGCTGCGCCCCGAGGATTATGTCACCGTGGGCTGGGGCGGGGTGCGCTGTGTCGAGGCGGGCGGGCCGCCCGCGGGCACCGGCTGCGGCGGCTATGTCGTGGGCCAGACGGTCAAGCTGCTGAAGCAGCACCACCTGCTGGAAGACACCGATGTGGTGATCTTCGACGTGCTGGGCGACGCGGTCTGCGGCGGCTTTGCCGCGCCGCTGCAGCATGCCGACCGCGCGGTGATCGTGACCGCGAACGACTTTGACAGCATCTATGCGATGAACCGCATCATCGCCGCGGTGCAGGCCAAGGCGGGCAACTAAAAGGTGCGCCTGGCCGGCTGCGTGGCCAACCGCAGCCGCGACACCGACGAGATCGACCGCTACTGCAACCGCGTGGGCTTTCGCCGGCTGGCGCACATGCCCGATGTCGATGCGATCCGCCGGTCGCGGCTGAAGAAGACGCTGTTCGAGATGCCGGACGAGCCCGACATCCTGGCGGCGCGGGCGGAATATCTGGCGCTGGCGCGCACGCTGTGGGCGGGGACCGAGCCGCTGGCACCCGCCTCGCTGCCCGATCGGGAAATCTTCGAGATGCTGGGGTTCGACTGATGGCATCCGCCTCGCCCGCCTATGACCGCACGCGCGCCCGGGTCGAAGCCTATTTCGACCGCACCGCCACGCGCGTGTGGGAACGGCTGACCTCGGACCAGCAGGTCAGCCGCATCCGCCAGACGGTGCGCGAGGGGCGCGACCGGATGCGCGGGCTGATGCTGGACCGGCTGCCCGCCGACCTGACCGGGCGGCGGGTGCTGGATGCGGGCTGTGGCACCGGTGCCATGGCGGCCGAACTGGCCCGCCGCGGGGCCGAGGTGCTGGCCGTCGACCTGTCGCCGCGGCTGATCGAGATCGCGCGCGACCGGATGGACCCGGCGCTGGCGCCGCGCGTCCGCTTTGCCGCGGGCGATCTGGCCGATCCGGCGCATGGGCAGTTCGACCATGTCGCGGCGATGGACAGCCTGATCTATTACGACGCCCCCGATCTGGTGGCGCTGCTGGATCGGCTGGGCGGGCGCACGGCGGAGTCGATCGTGTTCACCGTGGCGCCGCGCACGCCGCTGCTGATGGCGATGTGGGGTGCGGGGCGGCTGTTCCCGGCCAGTGACCGGTCGCCGCGGATGGTGCCGCACAGTGCCGCGCGGCTGGGCCGGGCGCTGCCGGGGGTGGCCCCGGTGGGGCGGGTCGCGCGCGGCTTCTACATCAGCGAATGTCTGGAGCATCGGCCATGATCCTGCGGCGGCGCGACATTTCCAGGCTGGGGGCGGCCTGGATGCCCTTTGCCGATGCGGCGTCGGACGGGCTGCCGCTGGCGCAGCTGATGCGGCTGAGCCTGTTGCAGCTGTCGGTGGGCATGGCGCAGATCCTGCTGCTGGGCACGCTGAACCGGGTGATGATCGTCGAACTGTCGATCCCGGCGCTGCTGGTGGCGACGATGATCGCCATTCCGGTGCTGGTCGCGCCCTTCCGCGCGGCGCTGGGGCACCGGTCCGATACGCACCGGTCCGCCATCGGCTGGAAGCGGGTGCCCTATCTGTGGTTCGGCAGCCTGTGGCAGATGGGCGGGCTGGCGGTGATGCCGTTCGCGCTGATCGTGCTGTCGGGCGATCAGGTGATGGGCCCGGCCTGGGCGGGCGAGGTGCTGGCCGCGCTGGCCTTCTTGATGGCCGGGATCGGCATGCACATGACGCAGACGGCGGGGCTGGCGCTGGCCGCCGACCGCGCCAGCGACGAGACGCGGCCGCGCGTCGTGGCCGTGCTGTATCTGATGTATCTGGCGGGCATGGGCGTTTCGGCGCTGATCGTGGGCTTTCTGCTGCGCGACTATGATCCGCTGACGCTGGTGCGGGTGGTGCAGGGCTGCGGCCTGGCCACGCTGGGGCTGAACCTGGTCGCGCTGTGGAAGCAGGAGCGCGTGCGCCCGATGTCGGCGGCCGAACGCGCCGCCCCCCGCCCGGCGCTGCGCCAGGCCTGGGCCGATCTGTCGGCCGAGGCGCCGGTGGTTCGCCTGCTGGCGGTGGTGGTGCTGGGCACGCTGGCCTTCAACATGCAGGACGTGCTGCTGGAACCCTATGGCGGGCAGATCCTGGGCCTGTCGGTCAGCGCGACGACGGTGCTGACGGCACTGTGGTCGGCCGGGGCGGCGGCGGGCTTCGTGCTGGCGGCGCGGGTGCAGGCGCGCGGGGCCGACAGCGCCCGGCTGGCCGCGCGCGGGCTGCTGGCGGGGATCGGCGCCTTTGTCGCGGTGATCTTTGCCGCGCCGCTGCAGGCGCCGGCGCTGTTCTATGCCGGGGCCGCAAGCATCGGGCTGGGCGGCGGCGTCTTTGGCGTGGCCACGCTGAGCGCGGCGATGACCCTGCCGCGCGGGGCGGCCGCGGGCGCGGGACTGGCCGTGTTCCTGGGCGGGGCGCTGCGCGATGGCGTGGGCCGCCTGGCCGAGGCGGGACTGTTCGGCGCGCTGAACGACCCGGCCCTGGGCTATTCGGTCGTCTACCACATCGAGATCGGACTTCTTTTCGCCACGCTGGCCGTTCTGGGCCCGCTGGTGCGCCTGACCCCCCTGACCCCTACCAAACCGGAAGACGGCAGCGCGCTGCGCCTGGCCGAATTCCCAACCTGACCGCGGAGGATCCTCATGATCGGCGTCAACTTCTTCGGGAATTTCGACCTGGCCAGCCTGTCCATCTGGCTGTTCTGGGGCTTCTTTGCCTATCTGATCTATTACCTGCAGACCGAGAACATGCGCGAAGGCTATCCGCTGGAAACCGAGGATGGCCTGCCCGCGGCCAACCAGGGCCCCTTCCCGGTGCCTGCGCCCAAGACCGTCGTCCTGCCGCATGGCAAGGGCGAGGTGGTGCTGCCCTCGGCCGCGAATGAGGCCGCGCATCGCCGCACCGACCTGGCGCTGGCGCGCACGGCGACCTCGGACGGCTTCCCGCATGCGCCGACCGGCAACCCGATGGCCGATGGCGTGGGTCCGGCCTCGTGGGTGCCCCGCCGGGATGAGCCCGAGCTGGACGCGCATGGCCATGTGAAGATCCTGCCGATGTCGCAGGCCAAGGGCTTCACCGTCTCGGCCGGGCGCGACCCGCGCGGCCTGCCGGTGCAGGCCGGCGACAAGGAGGTCGTGGGCCGCGTCACCGACATGTGGGTCGACGTGCCCGAACAGGTGGTCCGCTATCTCGAGGTCACGCTGAACTCGGGCTCGCGTCGGCTGGTGCCGATGCCTTTGGCGTCGATCTGGGCCGACCGGGTGCGGATCAATGCCCTGACCTCGGACCTGTTCGAGGCGATCCCCGCCACCAACTCGCTGACCTGTGTCACCAAGCTCGAGTAGGACAAGATCTCGGCCTATGTCGCCTCGGGCTGGCTCTATGCCAAGGGCCGCAAGGGCCTGATCTGACGCTGCGGGCCACGGCGCGCGCCCGCGCCGTTTCCCGCCCCTGTTTCACGCAAGGAGGGTTCCAGGTCGGACCGTGATTTCGCCTTCGAACCGGCACCCGGACTGCCGGCCCCCCTTCCCGACGGAGAGCGCGTGCTCTGGCAAGGTCACCCGCTGGCCGGGCCCCTGGCGCAGCAGGCCTATGGCGCGCGCTGGGTGCTGGGGTATCTGCTGCTGATCGCGCTGTGGCGCGCCGGCGCCGCCGCGACCGAGGGCGGCGCGGCCGCCGCGCTGGCAGTGGGCCTGCCCTGTGTGGTGCTGGCCGTGGCTGGCTGGGCGGTGATGCGGGCGCTGGCCTGGGTCCAGGCGCGCGGGTCGGTCTATACGCTGACCGATCAGCGGGTGATCCTGCGCGTGGGGGCGGCGCTGCCCGTCACCTACACGATCCCCTTCCGCTGCATTGCCGCCGCGCATCTGGACACCCGGCCGGACGGGTCGGGCACGATCGCGCTGGAACTGACGCCGGGCTTCAAGATCTCGGCCGCGGTGCTGTGGCCGCACATGCGGCCCTGGCACCTGCGCCATCCGCAGCCCGCGCTGCGCTGCATCGCCGATGCGGTGCCGGTGGCGCGGCTGCTGGCCGAAACCGCCCAGGCGCGGCTGAACGAACCCGTGGTTGCGCGCGCCCCGCAGGGCGCCGCGCTGGCCGCCGAATAGGGGGCCCTGCGATGCCGCATCTGTCCCCCGTCACCCCCGACAGCGTCCGCCGCGATCCCGACCGCGAGATGATCCCCCGCGCGCTGCTGCGCGGGATGCTGGCGCTGGCGCTGTCGGCGCTGGCCGTCACTGCCTATGCCGTGGCCACCGACCGCCCGCATGTGGGCGCGCCGGCCTCGGCCCAGCCGGTGGCCGAACGCTGGCTGATCCTGGAAGGGCGCGATGCCCAGGCCGTCATCGTGCGCGATGTCGACGGCACCCTGCTGGAAGACCTGCCGCATGGCGGCTTCGTCACCGTCATCCAGTCCGGCATGGCGCGGGCGCGCCTGGTGGCGCGGGTTCAGGGAAACCCGCCCATGTGCATCGTGCGCTATGCCAACGGCCGCCTGGTGGCCGAAGACCCCGAGACCGGCTGGAGCGTCGAGCTCTACGCCTTCGGAAACGACAACAAGGCCGCGTTCGAACGGCTGATCGACCAACAACCATAAAGGGAGCCACCCATGTAACTTTTCGCCAGACGCAAGGAACAGGTGCCCTGCACCGTCGAGGTCAGCCACCGCTTCGAATCGCTTCACGCCCATGTCCGCTTTGACAACGGTGCCGTCGTCCAGCCGGGCGACGAGGTGCTGGTGCATGGTGCGCCGATCGAGGCCCCCTGGGGCAAGGTCATCGTCGAACACCGCACCGCCACCATCACCCGCGCCACCTGGCTGGAACGCCAGTGGACGCGGCTGACCGGCGATCTGGACTTCATGGAACTGTGCGAATTCTCGTTCAGCGAGGAGATGCGGGCATGAAGGACACCTCTGCCCCCACGGGCCCCGCCACCAGCCATGACGAGCTGCATGCCGAACTGTCGGACAGCTTCGACACCACCGCCATGGCGACCGAGACGACGCTGCTGAACCCGCGCTTCTACACCACCGACTTCGACGAGATGGACCGTATCGACGTTACCCCGGTCCGCAAGGACTGGGACGCCCTGCTGGCGCAGATGAAATCCGACCCGAACAAGGGCCATTTCAAGAAGACCGCCGACTGGGACCATGTCGACTGGCAAGGGATGGAACCCCGCCTGCGCGCGGAATTCATCGACTTCCTGGTGTCGTCCTGCACCGCGGAATTCTCGGGCTGCGTGCTCTACAAGGAAATGAAGCGCCGCGGCACCAACCCCGACATCTGCGAGCTGCTCAGCTACATGAGCCGGGACGAGGCGCGCCACGCCGGCTTCATCAACGATGCCCTGCGCGAGGCGGTCGTGGCGGTGAACCTGGGCTTTCTGACCAAGGCCAAGAAATACACCTACTTCCGGCCCAAGTTCATCTACTACGCCACCTATCTGAGCGAGAAGATCGGCTACGCCCGCTACATCACGATCTACCGCCACCTCGAGGCGCATCCCGAACACCGGTTCCACCCGATCTTCAAGTGGTTCAAGGAATGGTGCAACGACGAGTTCAGCCACGGCGAGGCCTTTGCCCTGCTGATGCGGACCGACCCGAAACTGACCAACAGCTTCGTCAACAAGCTGTGGATCCGCTTCTTCCTGACGGCGGTCTATTCCACGATGTGGGTGCGCGACCATGCCCGGCCCGATTTCCACGCGGCGCTGGGGGTCGACATCGACTGGTATGACCAGGAGGTCTATCGCAAGACCTCGGCCATCGCGCGGCAGGTCTTTCCGGTCGAGATCGACATCGACCACCCGGCCTGGCTGCCGAACCTGCGCCGGATGGATGCCGCCATGCGCGACATGGATGCCGCGAAACGGGCCGGCGGCCTGGGTGGGCGGCTGCGCCATGCGCTGGCCTCGGCCCGGGCGGCGCTGGCCTTCGCGCGGCTTTACCTGATCCCGGTCCGCCACACCCAGCCGCCCGTCAGCGTGCGGCTGGAGCCGGCGTATTGACCGTGATCGCCCATACCGCTGTTCCGGCAGCGGTTGCGGTGTCGGGATGGGCGCGTCCCGATGCCCGGCGCGGTCCCCCTGCAAGGGGGGGCCGCGCGTGACCCATCCGGCGCTTGTCGTGCTGTCGGCCCTGTTCCTGTGGTGGGCGTCCACCGGCGCCATCCTGTGGCGCGTGCGCCGCGCCGGTCTGGGCGGGCCCGACGACCATCTGTGTTCGGTGCTGCTGGGCCTGCCGCTGCTGCTGGGCGGGGTGGCCGGGCTGCATGCCACGGCCCACGACCTGACGCCGGGCGCGATCTACCTGGCCTTCCTGTCGGCGCTGGCGATCTGGGGCTGGCTGGATCTGGCTTTCCTGTCGGGCGTGATCGCCGGGCCGAACCGCCAGCCCTGCCCGCCCGGGCTGGTGCTGCGGGCGCGGTTCTGGCGCGCGATGGGCACCGTGCTGTGGCCCGAGCTCGCGCTGCTGGCGGGTGGTCTGGCGCTCTGCGCGCAGATCGTGGTCGATGCGCCCAACCGCTTTGGCCTCTGGGCCTTTGCGGTGCTGTTCTTTGCCCGCATCTCGGCCAAGCTGAATCTGTTCCTGGGTGTGCCGCGCATCCACACCGAATTCCTGCCCCGCCCGCTGGCGCATCTGGCCAGCCACTTCCGGCTGGCGCCGATGAACCCGGTCTTTCCGCTGTCCATTCTGGCGCTGACGCTGGCCACCGCCTGCTGGGCGGGCCGCGCCTGGACCGCCACCGACCCCGCCCTGCAGACCGGCCATATCCTGCTGACCGCGCTGACGGCGCTGGCGCTGCTGGAGCATTGGTTCATGGTCCTGCCCCTGCCCGACCAGAAGCTGTGGCGCTGGATTCTGCCCGACCGGCCCCGTGCGCCCGCGCCCGCCCCTTCCCACCGACCCTGACGCCCCGCTGCAAGCAAGGACCCCGCCATGGACTTTCAGAACCATTTCGCCACCCGGCTGTCCCGGCTGAAGGACGAAGGCAACTACCGCTACTTCGCCGATCTGGAACGCCGCTGCGGCGACTTTCCCCAGGCGGGCTGTCACCGCGACGGCGCGGTGGCGCCGGTGACGGTGTGGTGTTCCAACGACTATCTGGGCATGGGCCAGCACCCCGACGTGGTGGGCGCGATGGTGCAGACGGCGCAGGCCTGCGGCACGGGCGCGGGGGGCACGCGCAACATCTCGGGAAATGCGGTGCATCACCGTGCGCTGGAATCGGAACTGGCCGACCTGCATGGCAAGGAGTCGGCGCTGCTGTTCACCTCGGGCTATGTGGCGAACTGGGCGACGCTGGGCACGCTGGGGGCGCAAATCCCCGATGTGGTCATCCTGTCGGATGCCAAGAACCACGCCAGCATGATCGAGGGCATCCGCCACAGCCGCGCCGACAAACGCATCTGGGCCCACAACGACTGGCGCGACCTGGACCGGCAGCTGGCCGCGCTGGGCGACCGGCCCAAGCTTGTCGCCTTCGAAAGCGTCTATTCGATGGACGGCGACATCGCGCCCCTGCGCGAGATCGTCGAAGTGGCCGAGGCGCATGGCGCCCTGACCTATCTGGACGAGGTGCACGCCGTGGGCATGTATGGCCCGCGTGGCGGCGGCATCGCCGAGGAGCGGGGCCTGGCGCATCGCATCGACATCATCGAGGGCACGCTGGGCAAGGCCTTCGGCGTGGTGGGCGGCTATGTGGCGGCCAGCGCGGCCACCTGCGACTTCATCCGCAGCTTTGCCAGCGGCTTCATCTTCACCACCGCGCTGCCGCCGGCGGTGGCGGCAGCTGCCACCGCCTCGATCCGGCATCTGAAGGCCAGCGGCACCGAACGGGCGGCGCAGAAGGCGCGCGTGGCCATGCTGCGCGACCGGCTGGACCGCGCCGGCATCCCCCACATGGCCAACGACAGCCACATTGTGCCGGTGATGATCGGCGACCCGGTGAAATGCCGCCAGATCAGCGACATCCTGATGCAGGACTGGGGCATCTACGTCCAGCCGATCAACTATCCCACGGTTCCCAAGGGCACCGAACGGCTGCGCATCACCCCCGGGCCGCTGCATAGCGACGCCGACATCGACCGGCTGGTCGGCGCGCTGGGCCAGCTGTGGCGGCGCTGCGCCCTGTCGCGCGCGGTGGCCTGAGCCATTTCCCGCAGGATCGCGCCAGTGCGATTTGATTTTGCTGCGACTTGCGCCACCATGCGATATACGGAGCCCCAAAAAGGCGCCCCCAGGAGGAAAGAATGACGAAGAAGATCAAGCTGCTTGCCCCGCTTGCCCTTGCCGCCGCCCTCGGCGCCGCGCCTGCCTTCGCGCAGGCCACCGGCGATGCCGAAGCGGGCGCCAAGGTCTTTGCCAAGTGCCAGACCTGCCACGTCGTGGCCGCCGCCGACGGCACCGTGCTGGCCGGCAAGAAAGCCAAGACCGGCCCCAACCTCTATGGCCTGCCCGGCCGTGCCCTGGGCGGCTACGAAGGCTTTGCCTACGGCGATTCGATCAAGTCGCTGGGTGACGGCGGCGCGGTCTGGTCCGAGGACGAGTTCGTGGCCTATGTCGCCGACCCGGCCAAGTATCTGAAGGAAAAGACCGGCGAAAAGTCCGCCAAGTCGAAGATGTCCTTCAAGCTGGCCAAGGAAGAAGAAGCCCGCAACGTCTGGGCCTTCATCGCCTCGCTGTCGCCCGCCGCCGAGGCGGCCCCCGCGACCAACTGATCGCCCC
>JACXUX010000168.1 GCA_014763725.1 Rhodobacterales bacterium | reverse complement strand
CGCGATCGCGGCGCAGAAGGCCGAATGCCGCGCCCGCATCCTGGCCGTGGTGGACGAAACCGCCCAGCTGAACCTGACCGCGGCGGCGGCGGCGGGATTTTTGTCGGCCGAGGACATGGCGACCTATCTGGCGGGCCTGGCCTGGATCGCCGCCATGCGCGAGGCCTGGCCCACCGTGCCCGCCGCCTGGCCCGCCCCGCCTGAGGGGCTGACCGCCCTGGCCGCGCGGTTCTGACACTTCCCCCTGCCCTGCGGCAGGGGGCCGGGCGGGTGCGTCAACACCCGCCCGACACGGGGAAACACTTACCAACCCCCGCCGACCGTCCATCCGAAACGACGCCGCCCCTGCACCGGTTGCCGGGCCGGCCCATGAAGCCCCTGAATGATTGACGAATCATCCACACCCACTGCCGTGGCACGACCGATCGCCCCCTGGATCGGCGGCAAGCGCAACCTGGCCCGGCGCATCTTTGCGCTGATCGACGCGACCCCGCACCAGACCTATGCCGAAGCCTTCGTGGGCATGGGCGGCATCTTCCTGCGCCGCAGCCGCCGCCCCCGGGCCGAGCTGATCAACGACCGCAGCCGCGATCTCTACACCCTGTTCCGGGTGCTGCAGGAACACTACGTCGCGTTCCTGGATCTGCTGCGGTTCCAGATCACGACACAGGCCAACTTCGAGCGGCTGGCGGCCGTCGACCCGGACACCCTGACCGACCTGCAGCGCGCCGCGCGATTTCTGTACCTTCAGCGGTTGACCTTCGGCGGCAAGGTGGCAGGCCGGACCTTCGGCCTGTCGGCCGATCGGCCTGGCCGGTTCAACCTGACCACGCTGGAGCCCGACCTCGAGGCGCTGCACAGCCGCCTGTCCGGCGTGACCGTCACCTGCCTTGACTGGCAGGTCTTCGTCGATCGCGTCGACCGGCCGGGCACGCTGTTCTATCTGGACCCGCCCTATTGGGACGCAGAGGACTACTACGGCAAGGCGCTGTTCGACCGCGCGCAGTTCGAGCTGATGGCGACCCGCTTAAGCCACCTTCAAGGCCGCTTCATCCTGTCGCTGAACGACGCGCCCGCGGTGCGCGAAACCTTTGCCGCCTTCCGCAGGATCGAGGTGGCCAGCACCTACACCGTCGGCTCGACCGGTGCCACCCGTGCGGCCGAGCTGATCCTGACCAACCTGCCGGACATGGGGGACTGAACGTGGCGGCAGTCGCCGGGAAAGTAGTGGGTGACAATTTGTCACTCACCAGATCCATCGCGCCTGGCAGTCGCCGGATGGCTGGATTACGCGCCTGCGAGCCGTTCGCAGCAAAATTCGAAACATGCCAACTTCGGTGTCAAACGCTGCAGGTTTGCGTGGCGAGCTACAACCGCCCCGGACGAGCAGTTGTCCACAGATGTTTCACGCAGAAATTGCTTTACAGGCTTTCGCCCGACCCTCACTATATCTAGTAAGGACTGCGTCGGGCACACGCTGTTCCTTGCCAGACACCCAGCCTGTTGGGGTCATCATGGCCTTGCGGGCAGAATGATGAGGCCGGGTCATGTCGCTTTCCGAAGATCTGCTGGCTGTCGAGGATGTCCACCCGATCGACATCGTCGAGACGCTGGCCGAACATCACGACTGGGAATTCGACCGCGTCACTGACGACCAGATCGCCATGGCGGTCGAGGGGCAGTGGCGCACCTATTCGCTGACGCTGGCCTGGTCGGGCGCCGAACAGACGCTGCGGCTGATCTGCACCTTCGAGATGGAACCGCCCCCGGGGCGCGACGCCGCGCTGTTCGACCTGCTGAACCGCTGCAACGACATGGTCTGGACCGGCGCCTTCACCTGGTGGGCGGAACAGAAGCTGATGGTCTGGCGCTATGGCCTGCCGCTGGACGGCGGCCAGATCGCCGCGCCCGAACAGATCACCCGGCTGATCCGCAACGCAGTGCAGGGGTGCGAACGCTTCTACCCCGCCTTCCAGATGGTGGCCTGGGCCGGCCAGGATGCGGGACAGGCGCTGCAGGTTGCCATTGCCGAGGCCTACGGCCGCGCCTAACTTGCCCCCGGAACAGGGGGACGGCATGGAACTGGAACAGGTGAACACCCGCGGCCTGGTGCTGCTGGGCTGCGGCAGGATGGGGTCGGCGCTGCTGGCCGGCTGGCTGGATCGCGGCCTGGCGCCCGGGTCGGTCTGGGTGATCGAACCGCAACCTTCGGACTGGCTCGCCGCACTGGCCGCGCAGGGGCTGCATCTGAACGCCCCGCTGCCCGCGGCGCCCGCCGTCATGCTGGTCGCGGTCAAGCCGCAGATGATGAGTGCCGCCCTGCCCGCGCTGGCGGCGCTGGGCGGGGGCGGGACGCTGCTGATCTCGATCGCGGCGGGCACGACGATCGCGGCGTTCGAGGCGGCCTTCGGCGCCGCCACCCCCGTCGTGCGCGCCATGCCCAACACGCCGGCCGCCGTGGGCCGCGGCATCACCGCCCTTGTCGGCAACGCCCGCGCCACGGCCGATCACCTGGCGCTTGCGGAAACGCTGCTGTCGGCCGTGGGGCAGGTCGTGCGCCTGCCGGGCGAGGATCTGATGGATGCGGTCACTGCCGTCTCGGGCTCGGGTCCGGCCTATGTGTTCCACCTGATCGAGGCGCTGGCCGCCGCCGGCACCGCCCAGGGGCTGCCCCCCGATCTGGCCATGCAGCTGGCGCGCGCCACCATCATCGGCGCGGGCGAACTGGCGCACCGGTCGCCCGACAGCGCCGAACGGCTGCGCATCAACGTCACCAGCCCCGGCGGCACCACGGCCGCCGCGCTGGCCGTGCTGATGGACCCCGACACCGGCCTGCCCCCGCTGATGCGGCGCGCCGTCCAGGCCGCGGCCGACCGCGGGCGGGAGCTGGGCAAATGACCATCGCCTACGACGATTTCGCCCGCGTCGACATCCGCGTGGGCCGCATCACCCGCGCCGAACCCTTCCCCGAGGCGCGCAAGCCCGCCCTCAAGCTGTGGGTCGACTTCGGCCCCGACCTGGGAGAAAAGCGGTCCTCGGCCCAGATCACGCGCCACTACACGCCCGAGGCGCTGGTCGGCCGTCAGGTGCTCGCCGTGGTGAACTTTCCGCCGCGCCAGATCGGCAAGGTGCTGTCCGAAGTGCTGGTGCTGGGCCTGCCCGATGCCGAGGGGCAGGTGGTTCTGATCAGGCCCGACCAAGATGTGCCCCTGGGAGGAAAACTGTTCTGATGCTGAAACTGCTGATCACCCGCCGCCTGCCCGATCCGGTGCTGGACGCCGCCCGCGCCCGGTTCGACGTGACCCTGCGCGACGACACCACCCCCATGGATGCCGCGGCCTGCGCCGCCGCGCTGCGCGACTTCGACCTGGTGCTGCCCACGCTGGGCGATGCCTTCCGCGCGCCCGCCTTTGCCGAGGTGCCCGCGCCGCGCGCCCGGCTGCTGGCGAATTTCGGGGTGGGCTACAACCACATCGACGTGAAGGCCGCCCGCGCGGCAGGGGTCGAGGTGACGAACACCCCCGGCGCGGTGACCGACGCCACGGCCGACATCGCGCTGCTGTTGATGCTGATGACCGCGCGCCGCGCGGGCGAGGGCGAACGGATGGTCCGCGCCGGCCGATGGGCGGGCTGGCATCCCACCCAGCTCCTGGGCCTGCACATGTCGGGCAAGCGGCTGGGCGTCATCGGCCTGGGCCGCATCGGCAAGGCGATCGCCTGGCGCTGCCACTACGGCTTCGGGATGGAGGTGGTGTTCCACAACCGCTCGGCCGTGGCCGACCCCGGCCTGCCCGCCCGCCAGGTCGACCTGGCCGAGGCGATGGGCGCCGACATCGTGGCCGTCGCCGTGCCGGGCGGGGCGGCCACGCATCACCTGATCGACGCCGGGGCGCTGGCCGCCATGCAGCCGCATGGCATCCTGGTCAACATCTCGCGCGGCGATGTGGTGGACGAGGCCGCCCTGATCGCCGCCCTGCAGGCCGGCCGGATCGGCGGCGCGGGCCTTGACGTCTACGAATTCGAACCCGCCGTGCCCCAGGCGCTGCGCGAGATGGAAAACGTCACCCTGCTGCCGCATCTGGGGACCGCGGCACTCGAGGTGCGCAGCTCGATGGGGATGATGGCGGTCGACAACCTGATCGCCTTTGCCGAAGGACGGCCGCTGCCGAACCGGGTGTGACCCCGCGGCAGGGCCGGAAATCGCCCGCGATTTCCGGGGCGGAGTTTGCACGCAAACTCCGCGCCCCCGCCCGCGCGGCCCGATGATCCTGTCGCGCGGGCGGCGCTACATCTTCGTGCATGTGCCCAAGACCGGGGGCACCGCGCTGACGCTGGCGCTGGAATCGCGGGCCATGCGCGACGACATCCTGATCGGCGACACGCCCAAGGCCCGCGCCCGCCGCCGCCGGCTGGCGGGGGTGCAGACGGCAGGCCGGCTGTGGAAGCATTCGTCCCTGGCCGACATCGCGGCACTGGCGACCGATGACGAGATCGCCGGGTTCTTCACCCTGACGCTGGTGCGCAACCCCTGGGACCGGCTGGTCAGCTATTACCACTGGCTGCGCGGCCAGCGCTTTGCCCATCCCGCGGTGGGGCTGGCGCAGGCGCTGTCCTTCTCGGGCTTCCTGAACCATCCCCAGACGCAGGCCAGCCTGACCGCCTGGCCCTATGGCGCCTGGATGCGCGACCGGCACGGGGTGGAACGTTGCCGGCTGTGGCTGCGGCTGGAACATCTGGACCAGGACCTGGCCCCGTTCGAGGCGCATCTGGGCCTGCGCCTGGCGCCGATCCCGCGGGCCAATGCCAGCCCTCGCCCCGCGGACTGGCGCCCCTTCTACAGCGATGCCGATGCCGCGCTGGTCGCCCGGCTCTGCGCGCCCGACATCGCGCGCTTCGGCTATCGCTTCGACCCCTAGGCTTCGGGCACCAGCACCTCGCGCTTGCCCACATGGTTGGCCGCGGTCACCACGCCCTGTTCCTCCATCTGTTCGACCAGGCGCGCGGCCTTGTTGTAACCGATGCCCAGCTTGCGCTGGATGTAGCTGGTCGAACACTTGCGGTCCTTGGCCACGATCGCCACCGCCTGATCGTACAGCGCATCGTCGGAATTGTCGCCCGAGTTCAGGCCCAGCACCGCGTCGATGCCGCTTTCGCGGTCCTCGTCCACGCCCTCGACCACGCCCGAGACATAGCTGGGCGGGCCGAAGCTCTTCAGATGGTTCACGACCTCTTCGACCTCTTCGTCGCTGACGAAGGGGCCGTGGATGCGGGTGATGCGCGATCCTCCCGCCATGTAGAGCATGTCGCCCATGCCCAGCAGCTGTTCGGCCCCCTGTTCGCCCAGGATCGTGCGGCTGTCGATCTTGGACGTGACCTGGAACGAGATGCGCGTGGGGAAGTTGGCCTTGATCGTGCCGGTGATGACATCGACGCTGGGCCGCTGGGTGGCCATGATCAGATGGATGCCGCTGGCGCGCGCCATCTGGGCCAGGCGCTGGATGCAGGCCTCGATTTCCTTGCCCGCCACCATCATCAGGTCGGCCATCTCGTCGACGACCACGACGATATAGGGCAGGGCGCGGGGTTCGAATTCCTCGGTCTCGAAGACGGGGTCGCCGGTTTCCTCGTCAAAGCCGGTCTGGACGGTGCGGCGGAACATCTCGCCGCGCTCCAGCGCCTCGCGCACGCGGCCGTTGTAGCCCTCGATGTTGCGCACGCCCATGCGCGACATCTTGCGATAGCGTTCCTCCATCTCGCCCACGACCCATTTCAGCGCGACGACGGCCTTCTTGGGGTCGGTCACCACGGGCGACAGCAGATGCGGGATGCCGTCATAGACCGACAGTTCCAGCATCTTGGGGTCGATCATGATCAGTCGGCATTCCTCGGGCGACAGTTTGTAGAGCAGCGACAGGATCATCGTGTTGATCGCCACCGACTTGCCCGACCCGGTGGTGCCCGCGATCAGCAGATGCGGCATCTTGGCCAGGTTGGCCACCACGGGCTGGCCCGAGATGTCCTTGCCCAGCGCCAGCGGCAGCCGCTGGGTGCTGTCGCCGAAGTCGCGGCTGGCCAGGATTTCGCGCAGCAGCACTTTCTGGCGGTGGGCATTGGGCAGTTCGATCCCGATCACGGTGCGGCCCGGCACGGTCGAGACCCGCGCCGACAGCGCCGACATCGACCGCGCGATGTCGTCGGCCAGGCCGATCACGCGGCTGGCCTTCAGCCCCGGGGCGGGTTCCAGTTCATAGAGCGTGACAACGGGGCCGGCGTTGACGCGGACGATCTCGCCCTTGACGCCATAGTCGTCCAGCACGGTTTCCAGCATGCGGGCGTTTTCGGCCAGCGCCTCCTGGCTCAGCGCGGGGACGGCGCCCGGACGCGGGGTGGCCAGCAGCGACAGCGGCGGCAGTTCATAGCCTTCGCCCGTCTCGTCAAAGCGCAGGCTGGGCTGGGCCTCGGCCAGGGCCTGGCGGCTGGGGGTGGCC
>JACXUX010000487.1 GCA_014763725.1 Rhodobacterales bacterium | reverse complement strand
CATGGAAATCTCCGTGTGATTCCTGTCCGGGCCCGCGCCTAGGCTGGCCCGGACAGGAATCACACGGAGATTTCCATGCGCACCCGCCTTCCCGCCGCAACCGCCGCCGCCCTGGCCCTTATGGCCGGCGCCGCGACGGCCCAGAACGTTCCCGTCACCTTCGGCACCAACTGGCTGGCCCAGGCCGAACACGGCGGCTTTTACCAGGCCGTCGCCGATGGCACCTATGCCGCCTGCGGCCTGGACGTGACGATCCAGCCCGGCGGGCCGCAGGTGAACAACCGCGCGCTGATGCTGGCCGGGAAGATCGACTACAACATGGGCGGCAACCTGCTCGAGGCGTTCAGCGCCGTGCAGGAAGGCATCCCCGTCGTGGCGGTCATGGCCAGCTTCCAGAAGGAACCCCAGGTCATCCTGACCCATCCGGGCAAGGCCTCGAGCTTCGAGGACCTCAAGAAGCTGAAGCTGCTGATCGGCGATGCGGGCTATGCCAGCTATTACCAGTGGATGATCAAGGCCTATGGCTTCACCCCCGAACAGCGCGAGGTCTACACCTTCAACCCCGCCCCCTTCATCGCCGACCCCGAGACGGGGATGCAGGGCTATCTGTCGTCCGAACCGCTGATGGTGGAGAAGGAAGGCGGCTTCAAGCCCGACGTCTGGCTGATCGCCGATGCGGGCTATTCGACCTATTCCACGCTGATCGAGACCATGGCCCCCACCCTGGCCGAAAAGCCCGATCAGGTGAAATGCTTCGTCGAGGGGTCGATCAAGGGCTGGTACAACTATCTCTACGGCGACAATGCCGCGGCCAATGCGATGATCAAGGCCGACAACCCCGACATGACCGACGAACAGATCGCCTTCGGCATCGACCAGATGAAGGCCGCGGGCATCGTCGATTCGGGCGACGCGCTGACCCTGGGCATCGGCGTGATGACCGAGGACAAGGTGAAGGACTTCTTCGACAAGATGGTCGCGGCGGGCGTCGTGCCGGCCGATCTGGACTGGAAGGCCAGCTTCACCACCGCCTATGTGGGCCAGGGCCTGGGGATGGACCTGAAGAAGTGACCCCTGCGGGCGCCTCCCACGGGGGGCGCCCGAGGACGGAGCCCGATGCGATGACCGCCCCCC
>JACXUX010000167.1 GCA_014763725.1 Rhodobacterales bacterium | reverse complement strand
GAACGGGCGTTCGGCTTCGTCCCGCCCCGCGCCCCCAGCCGGTGCGGGACGAAGCCGAACGCCCGTTCACCTGGGACGACGACCGCCGCCCTGCCGCGGAAGAGACGCCGCGCAAACCCTATGCGCCGCGTGATGCCGACGCCCCGCGCAAACCCTATGCCCCGCGTCCCGCGGCGGCCGAGGGCGAGGCCCCGCGCAAGGCCTACAAGCCGCGCGACGCGGATGCGCCGCGCAAGCCCCATGCGCCGCGCGACGCGGATGCGCCGCGCAAACCCCATGCGCCGCGCGACGCGGATGCGCCGCGCAAACCCTATGCGCCGCGCGACGCCGACGCGCCGCGCAAGCCCCATGCCCCGCGCGATGCCGATGCCCCGCGCAAGCCCTATGCCCCGCGCGACGCCGACGCTCCGCGCAAGCCCCATGCCCCGCGTCCGGCGGCGGGCGACGCGCCGCGGCCCGCCCGCCCCTTTGCCGCCGGCAAGGCCGCGGGATCGAAATCGCATGGCGGGACCCGGACCACGGGGTTCAAGTCGCACAAGACCGCGGCGCCCAAGCCTGCGGGTGATGCGCGCGACACGTCCAGGCGGTTCACGCCGCCCAAGGGGCCGCGCAGCTGATCCACGTCACACCCCTGTCACCGGGGGGACGCAAAACCCTTGCATCGCAGGAAAGGGGGGCCTATACGCCCCGCTTTCCTTGGCCTGTTCCGGACGGGGGGACGCATGATCCAGACGCCCTACTATCTGATCGACCGCGCGAAACTGGCGCGCAACATGGCCGTGATGGACCGGCTGCGCCAGGCCTCGGGCGCGCGCACGCTCTTGGCGCTGAAATGCTTTGCCACCTGGCCCGTGTTCGACCAGATGCGGGCGCACATGGACGGCACCACCTCGTCCAGCCTGTATGAGCTGCGCCTGGGCCTGGAAAAGTTCGGCAAGGAAACCCACGCCTATTCGGTGGCCTGGGCCGAGCACGAGATCGCCGAGGCCGTGGGATACGCCGACAAGATCATCTTCAACTCGATCGGCCAGCTGGACCGGTTCGACCGCGCCTCGGCCGGGATCGCGCGCGGGCTGCGGCTGAACCCGCGGTTTTCCACCAGCGGGTTTGACCTGGCCGACCCGGCCCGCCCCTTCAGCCGGCTGGGCGAATGGGACATGGCGCGGGTGCTGGCCGTCACCGACCGCATCAGCGGCGTGATGATCCACTACAACTGCGAGAACGCCGATTTCGACCTGTTCGACCGCCAGCTGGCGCGGATCGAGACCGACTTCGCCCCGCTGCTGGACCGGCTGAGCTGGGTCAGCCTGGGCGGCGGCATCCATTTCACGGGCGAGGGCTATCCCGTCGACGCGCTGGCCGAACGGCTGCGCGGCTTTGCCGACCGCTTTGGCGTGCAGGTCTATCTGGAACCGGGCGAGGCCGCGATCACCGGCGCCGCCAGCCTTGAGGTGACGGTGCTGGATCTGCTGAACAACGGCAAGAACCTGGCCATCGTCGACAGCAGCGTCGAGGCGCACATGCTGGACCTGCTGATCTACCGCCAGTCCGCCAGGATGGAGGTTTCGGGCCCCCATCCCTACATGATCTGCGGCAAGTCCTGCCTGGCCGGCGACATCTTCGGCGAATTCGGCTTTCCCGCGCCGCTGAAGGTGGGCGACCGGATCAGCATCGCCGATGCGGCGGGCTACACGATGGTCAAGAAGAACTGGTTCAACGGGGTGCAGATGCCTGGCATCGTCATCCGCGAACTGGACGGCAGCCTGACCGTCGCGCGCGAATTCGGCTATGCCGATTATGCCGCCAGCCTTGGCTGACGGCGCTTCCCTCTGTCCTGAAAGGAGACGGTTCGAAGTGAAACGCAATGTCCTGATCATCGGCGCCGGCGGCGTGGCACAGGTTGTGGCGCACAAATGCGCGCAGTGGAACGACCGGCTGGGCGATCTGCATATCGCCAGCCGCACCCCGGCCAAAGCGCAGGCGATCATCGACAGCGTGCATGCCAAGGCCGCGATGAAGGTGCCGGGCGTGTTCCAGGTCCATAGCGTCGACGCCATGGACAGCGCCGCGGTGGCCGCGCTGATCCGCCGGACCGGCGCGCAGATCGTGATCAACGTGGGCTCGGCCTTCGTCAACATGACGGTGCTGGCCGCCTGCATCGAGACGGGCGCAGCCTACATGGACACCGCGATCCACGAGGATCCCGCGAAGATCTGCGAAACCCCGCCCTGGTATGGCAACTATGAATGGGAGCGGCGCGAAGCCTGCGAAAAGGCGGGCGTGACCGCCATCCTGGGCGTGGGCTTTGACCCGGGCGTGGTCAACGCCTATGCACGGCTGGCCGCCGACGACTATCTGGACACGGTCGACAGCATCGACATCGTCGACATCAACGCCGGCAGCCACGGCCGCTGGTTCGCCACCAACTTCGACCCCGAGATCAACTTCCGCGAATTCACCGGCACGGTCTACAGCTGGCAGAACGGGCAGTGGCAGTCGAACCGCATGTTCGAGGTGGGCCGCGTCTGGGACCTGCCCGTGGTGGGCGAACAGAAGGCCTATCTGACCGGCCATGACGAGGTGCATTCGCTCTCGGCCCGCTGGCCGCAGGCCGATGTGCGGTTCTGGATGGGCTTTGGCGACCATTACATCAACGTCTTCACCGTGCTGAAGAACCTGGGTCTGCTGTCGGAAAAGCCCGTCCGCACCGCCGAGGGGCAGGAGGTCGTCCCGCTGAAGGTGGTCAAGGCCGTGCTGCCCGATCCGGCCAGCCTGGCGCCCGATTATGTGGGCAAGACCTGCATCGGCGATCTGGTGCGCGGCACCCGCGGCGGCCAGCCGGCCGAGGTGTTCCTCTACAACGTGGCCGACCACAAGGAGGCCTATGAAGAGGTGGGCAGCCAGGGCATCAGCTATACCGCCGGCGTGCCCCCCGTGGCCGCGGCGCTGCTGGTGGCCGATGGCACCTGGGACGTGAGCCGCATGGCGAATGTCGAGGATCTGGACCCCAAGCCCTTCCTGGACCTGCTGAACCGCATGGGCCTGCCCAGCCGCATCCGCGATGCGGCGGGCGACCGGCCGCTGACCTTTTCCTGATCGGTGGGCCGGGGGCACGCCCCCCGGCCGCCAGGGCCTTCCGCGGCGGCGGGTCGCCCCGCCCCGCACCCGTCAGCCCAGCGCCTTGACCTGTTCGGCCGCCGCATAGCTGCGGGTGGCGGTGGTGAACAGGATGTCATAGCCCTTGGCGATCACCGCCGCGACATTGTCGGGCGTGACATGGGGATAGGCCACGCGCACGCCCGCCGCCTTGGCCTGGGCCAGGATGCGGGCCTTGGCCTCGGCCACCACGGGGTGGTCATACTGGCGCGGATAGCCCAGCTGCTGGCTCAGGTCGCCCTCGCCGATCATGATCGCGCCGACGCCCGGGACGGCCAGGATCTCGGCCAGGTTGTCCATCGCCTCGGTGCTCTCGATCATCAGGATGACCATGATCTCGCCCTCGGGCACCAGCGGCCAGACATCGGCGCGGGCATAGTATTCGGGCACGGTCAGGCCCCAGTAGCGCGCCGCCGCCGTGGGCGCATCGCCGCGCAGGCCGCGGGGTTCGTGGTTCGGCGCATTCTTGGGCCGGGCATAGCGGCAGGCCGACACGGCGTTGCGCGCCTGGTCCGCGGTGGCGATATGCGGAAAGACCACGCCATAGACGCCCTGATCCAGCACCTGCTTGGCCATCCAGGTGTTCATCTCGGCCCCGTTGGCGGGGATGCGGACAAAGGGGGTCACGTTCGGGCCAGGCTGGCGCCGTCGATCATCCGGCGGCGGTTCAGCAGATACTGCATCGCGTCGCGCAGTTCGGATGCGGAATAGGGGGTGTGCTCCATCTCGAACAGCACGCCATCCAGCGGCGAGGCGCCATACTGGATCGCTTCCGCACGCTCGGCCCGGACAAAGGCCATGGTGGGTTTGCGCCCCTCTTCCAGCGCGGCGATGATGCCGTTCAGCCGTCCGATCTTCGTCATCCTGATCTCCCTTGCGCGGCGGGGCGGCGACCGGGCCGGATGCCCGCGGCGCGCCACGCCCCCCTTGCGGCCTTGTGCCGCAGCCGGTGCGGGGTGGCAAGCACGCCGCAGCCGCTGTTCCGGCCCGGGGGACCGTCGCGCACAGGATCAGGGACTGTTGGCCGGAACCGGGCCGCGTGGAGGGCAACCACCCCCGTGGGGTGGTGCCGGTGAAGGGACTCGAACCCCCGACCCCATCATTACGAATGACGTGCTCTACCAGCTGAGCTACACCGGCGCCGTTTCGGCCGCTGCGCGATCGGCCCGAAGGGCTGTCATGCAGACTGCGCCCCTTTAGCAGCGGCCCCCGCGGCTTTCAAGCGGGCGCGGCAGGAAATCTGCGGGGCCCATCGGGGACGCGCACCGGCCCCGGCGGGTCAGCTGCCGGGCTTGACCGCAGTGGCCTCGATCACCTCGCCCCCGTCCTGCGCAGGGGCGGCCGCCGGGGCGGCGGCGGCCGCGGGCTGACCCACGATCAGCGGCAGCAGTTCCGCCCCCGTGGCGCTGGGGCCCGACCGTTCGGTCGGCTCGCGCCAGCTGAGCGTGTCGAACCCGCCGCAGTTGGAACAGATCGGTTCCCACTGGGAATGCACACTCTGACACTTGTCGCAGACCCATTGCGGGCCGCGCGGCGCGGTCAGCGCGCGCGCCAGCCAGCCACGCACCACGGCATCGTCGGCGCCTTCGCCCCGTTCGATCGCGGCCATGATCGCCAGCGTCCGCTGGGTGGGGTGCCGCGTGGCCAGATCGCCCAGGGCGCGGCGGGCGGCGGGGAAATCCTCGGCCGCCAGGTTCAGTTCGGCCAGCAGCAGGCGCGTCTCGTCATGGTCGGGGTGGATCTGGGTCAGCGCACGGAACCGGCGCAGGCGCGCGGCGGGCGTTTCGGTCGGCGCGATTTCGGCAAAGGCCGCGGCCAGGTCTGGGTGCGGCTGGGCGTTCCAGGCCTTTTTCAGCACCCGTTCGGCGTTCCTGGGCTCGCCCTTGGCGATGTAGCTGCGCGCGGCCATGGCGGCGGCGGGAATCAGGTCGGGCGACAGGCGGTTGGCTTCGATCGCGGCCTCGCGCGCCTTGATGTCGGCGCCTTCCTCGATGATGCCGCGCGCCTGCTGCAGCGCCAGCACCGCATCGCGCCGCCGGTGCACCGCGCGGGGCAGCGCGCCGGTCTTGCGCTTGGCCTCCAGCGTGGCGCGGGCGCCGGACCAGTCGGACTGGCCGGCCTGCAGCCGCAGCAGGATGTCCTGGGTTTCCTGGTGCCGGGGCTTCAGCGCGAAGGCCTGTTCGGCCAGCCGCAGCGCGGTGGCGGTGTCGCCCTCGGCCAGGCTTTGGGTCAAGAGCCCGCGCACCCCGATGAAGCGCGTCTCGGGGTTTTCCAGCAGCGCCTTGTAGGCGGTTTCGGCAGCGCGGGTGTCGCCTGCGGCCTCGGCCGCCTGGGCGGCGATCAGCGTGGTCAGTTCGGGCCGGTGCAGATAGCGCCCCGCCCGGGCCGCGCGCGCCATGGCCACGCGCCCCTCCCCCGCGGCCAGGGCGACCATCGCCTCGCTCAGCGCCTTGAGCCCGCGGCGCTGGCGGCTGCGGTTGAAGTAGCGGCTGATCGCGGTTTCATCGCCGTTCAGAAAGCGGATCACCGCCACGGTCAGCGCGACCGCCTGCATCAGCAGCCACAGCGCCCCCATCAGCAGCAGCGCCACGATCAGCGCGGCCAGCGGGCGCAGGGTGAATTCCTGGCCCAGCACGGCGATGCGGATGCCGCCCTGGGTGTCGATCAGCAGGCCCGCGCCCAGCGTCAGCGCCGCCACCGCCAGCACGAACAAAAGAATCTTCAGCAGTGACCACAGCATTGTCGCCCCCTATCGCGCGTCAAGCGCGGCCACCAGGCCGGCCACCGCCGTCAGGGCCTGGGCCCGGATGTCGGCCAGGGCGCGCCAGTCGGCCAGCGCGGCCTGTGCCGGTTCGGGCAGGGCGGCCAGCTCGGTCAGCGCGCGGTCCAGCGCGCCTTCGGCCAGCGCGGCCTCGGCCCGCGACAGGATCGCGTCGGGGTCGTCGCCCTCGCGCGGTTCCAGCGACCGCGCGCCGGTCTGGCTGCGCACGAAGGACAGGGCGCGTTCGGCCAGGCTTGCGCCCGGCTCGGCCCGCAGGGCCGCGTTCAGCGCGTCGCGCGCGGCGGCGGGGAAGGTGCGCTCGATCTCGGCCGGGGTGGGCACGCCCGCCTGGGCGACGGCGGCCAGTTCGGGCGGAATGTCCAGCCCCGCGGCGGCCAGATCGTCCAGCGCGGCGGTGAAGGGGCCGCCCGATTCCATCGCCGCCTGCACGCGGCTGATCGCGGCACGGGCGGTGGCGGCGCGGGCGGCCGATTCGGCGGCCTCGCGCAGGGTAGCGGCCTCGGCCGCGGCGGATTCCAGCGCCTGGCGGGTTTCGTCGGCGATCCGTTCCACCTCGGCGGTCGATCCCGCGCCGCCCGCCTCGACCGCGGCCAGCCGGGCGGTCAGCGCGGCCAGCTCGGCCTGCAGCGGGGCCAGATCGGCGCCGCCGGTCGCGGCGGCGGCGGGGCGCGATTCGACGGCCGCCACGCGGGCGGTCAGCGCGGCCAGTGCGGATTGCAGCCCCGCCACATCGGCCGCGGGGCCGGGCGCGGGCAGCGCGGCGATCTGCGCCGCCAGGTCCTCGCGCAGGGCCGCGATCGCGGGGGCGGGGTCGACCGGGGCCGGCAGGGCGGCGATCTGCGCCTCGATCGCGGCCAGGCGGTCGGTCAGGGCGGCATTGGTGGCCTGCTGGGCGTCCAGCGCCGCGGTCAGGTCGGCCGTGCCGGGGAAGGGCCAGCCTTGCGGCACCAGCTGGGCCACGCCATAGCCCAGCCCGGCCGCCAGCAGCCCGCCGATCAGCCCGCCCAGGAACCCGCCGCGGCGGCGCGGCGCCGGGGGCGGGGCG